>CALWVC010000007.1 GCA_944384865.1 uncultured Clostridia bacterium | reverse complement strand
TTTACGAAATTTGCTGTATACATCCGATTATGCGGCGGTTTTTAACCGGGAATGGCCCTATCCGAATGATACCGAAGGTTGGTTTACGGATATTGTAGATCAGGGCGTGCATTATTTGATTACCGGCGCTGCAGGCGGCAAAGCCTATGCGAATTTTGTGACCGCCTACATCTATGGAGAAGATGGTGCGTCAGGCGCTGAAACTTATTTAGAACAGCCGGCAGGCAGTATGACTGCCGAGGGGCTGCAAAATTTTGTGCGCACACAGTTGCAGGCCGGCGAGCATCTGCGGGTCAATTATACCCACTCACTGGCTTTTGTGGCGGCAGATGAAAACGGCTTTTATTTTATGGAATATCAGGATGACAACGATCCGCATATTTATTTGCGGTATACGACTTATCAGAATCTTGCCGATAAATGTAATGCGTTACATCAGCAGTTATTTACCTATAATGTGAATCCTGCGATCAATACGGTGTTTTGGGAAGATGTCGCGCAGCAGCCGGAAATCACCGGTGATGTAAACGGAGACGGCTATTTGAATAACAAGGATATGGCGCGATTAAAGGCTTATCTGGCAGATGATCAGACGCCGGTGAATGCGTCTGGGGTAGATGTAAACGGCGACGGCTGGGTTAATAATAAAGATGTTTCAAGGTTAAAATATCTGTTGGCGTTGTAAAGAACATGAACAGGAGGCTTGAAAAATGAAAAAAGCAGTCGCACTGTTGGCCGGTATATTGCTCCTATGCGCTTTCTGTTTTCAGGTTTGGGCAGAAGACGGTACCATGGTTATTACCGCGTCAACGGTATCCGGCAATCCGGGAGATACGGTAGAAGTGACGCTAGATGTTTCCGGAAACTATGAAATCTGGGCGGTTGGTTTCTATATTTATTATAACCAGGACGTGCTGGAACTGCAGCGGGTTGACAATGGTGAGATTTTTGCAGACGAAGGGGAATGGAGTGCTCCGTCTGAAGATCTGATTGAGCGGGATAACGCAAGAGGCTGGTATAAATATCACGCAACTTTGAACGGAATGAGCAACACCTCTGTGACCGGACGTTTGTGTACGCTGGTTTTTAATATCAAAGAAGACGCGGCTACAGGCAGTTATCCGATTACCATGGATCTCGGCAGGGATTGCAATATCAAATGGCCGGAAGAGGATGTGCCGACTGACTTTATTTTCGGCAAAGTTACAGTAGGCAACGGGCCGGATGCGGATACGCTGGTGACCCGTCCGGATCAGACGATGGTCGACGGCGGCGCGTTACATGAAGGGCTGGATGGTATCTATGGGGCGATCGGCGCAACAGACGCTGCCACCGGCGGTAATGCGGCGCAGACGCAGGGCTTGACCGGCGCAGGCGCCGCGCAGGTGACGGGTGCCGCCGATAAAAATACGGATCAATCAAGGCCGACGGATGCCAGCGCGGATGATTCGCCGCAGACGGTGTTGCTTGTGGTTGTTGCAGTGTTAGCGGCAGCGATGATCGTGGTCGTCGCCGTAGTGATTACGGCACGGAAAAAGACGCGTCAGAAACAATCAGATACACCCGGGGAGCAGCAGTCGTCTGACGATCAAAAATGAGAGATCGATGCCTGTACAAAACGCTGCGCTGCTTTGTACAGAAATGAGAAGCCGGTTGATTTGGTTAATGTTTGGTAAAAACGCTGTTTTTGTACACACCCCGATTGTGTTTACAATCGGGGTGTGTTTAAAGCATAATATACAGCAGTGCATAAATCAGAAAATCATCGCTGTGATCGTCGCTGAGTAACAGCAGAATCAGCAAAAGCAGCATGGTTTGTTCAGAATCTTCACCAATCAGTTGTTTTAAATCCAGCGATTTTAAGAAATTCAGCCCACCGCCGTGTTTTTTTGCCGGTGTCGGGACCGGTTTATCCGGTTTCTGAGGTGGAGACGGGGCGGCTGGCGGATGCGCCCTGTTTTCCATCTGACGGTTGGTTTGTTCTACTTTTTGCTTGGAGCGCTGTTGCATTTCCCGAACCCGGCGCGTCGCTTCTTCCTGCATATTTTTGATTTGGGATAGTGAATATTCGTTCATAGGCGTTCATCCTTAAAACATGGAAAAGATCCCGCTTTCAGTCAATGCCGGCAGGAGCTTCATCATTTTCATCAGCTTCATCGCGGTGTCGGTTCTGGCCCGGCGTTCTTCGCTGAGTAGCGGTTTAAGAGCCAGCAGAAAACGGATGTTATCATCCTCAGTATTCTGCGTTTTGAAGACGGACGACAGTTTTGCAACGGTTTGCAGCATATCGGGGCTGATATCCAGCCCTCCGCCGCCGGCGGACGCCGGCGCAGATGGCGCTGGTGCAGGCTGTGCAGGCGTGTTCTGCTGCAAAAAAGATTGGGCGATATTTTTGATCTGTTCCATGCCTTTGGGGTTCTGTAACAGGGAAGTGAGCTTTTCAGTCAGATCATCCATGTTCAAACCGTCCTTTCCAGCCGGCTCACAGAATTTAGCTGGCTTATTTGCCCGGATGCCCGTTTTGGCTTTCTACAATTTTTTTCAGCAGCGCCTGCGCCTGTGGGGTGGACAGCAGCTGCCGGGTCGCCTGTTCGTCGGCCAGTATGGCGTTCAGTCGTTTTGCATCTTCAGGCTTGAGATTTTTCATCAATCGTTCTACCGGGCTTGCGCCGTCTTGTCGGGCTTTGTTCAGCAGTTCGTCAATTTGATGTTGATCTATCATGGGCTATCAACTCCTTTTGTGTTATCATAGTATGCGGGCGAATACATTGTTATGATAGGAAGTGTCTTGTTTGCGTATATTGGTCTTATCGGATGCACACGGGCGGACAACGCCTGTCGAGCAGGCGATTGAACGGTCGCAGCCTGAAATTCTGCTGTTTCTGGGCGACGGCCTTCGGGAGCTGCAATATTTAGAGAAACTATATCCAAATATAGTTTTCCATGTTGTCAAGGGCAACTGTGATTTTGCTGATGCGCCTGCTACGCAGCTGTTGCAGATTGGCGGCAAACGCATTTTTATGACTCACGGGCATTTGTATGGAGTGAAATACAGCTATGAAACAGCGATTGCAGCGGCGGAAAAAGCCGGTGCCGATCTGCTGCTGTTCGGACATACGCATATTGCTCATCAGGATTATCAAAACGGATTGTATATTCTGAATCCCGGGTCGGTCGCGTTTCCGCGCAGCGGCAAGCCCAGCTATGGCTATGTTGATATTGCAAACCGGCAAATTATAACAAATATTGTATATTTTTGATATATAGAAGATCGAATTTTGCCGAATCGAGAAAAATTTATGCAATTAGACAGATTTTTTGACTTCCATTTATGAAGTTTTTATAGTAGAATAAGAAACAGCGAAATGTTTTGAGGTGACGTTGTGACGGAACATAAAATATACCACGCTGGTATAGATATCGGTTCCACAACCGTCAAGGTGGTTGTGTTGGACCAGCAGGATCAGTTAATTTATAAAGATTATCAGCGGCATCATTCCAAATCCAGAGAAAAAGCGGTTGAGATGCTGAAAGCGGCTGTGTCTGCCTCCGACGCTGATACTGTTACGGTATCGCTTTCCGGTTCTGCTGCGCTGAATGTGGCCCAGATGACCGGGCTGGATTTTGTGCAGGAGGTTTATGCGACCAAGGTTGCGGTGGATACGCTGATTGGCGATGTAGATGTCGTTGTAGAACTGGGCGGTGAGGATGCAAAAATCCTGTTTTTAACCGGCGGCAACGAAGAGCGGATGAACGGAAGCTGCGCCGGCGGTACTGGCGCGTTTGTAGATCAGATGGCGTCCTTGCTCTCGCTGTCTCTGGAAGAGCTGGACCGGCTCAGCCTGCAGCATCAGCAGATTTATAATATTGCCTCCCGTTGCGGGGTATTTGCAAAATCTGATATTCAACCGTTGCTGAACCAGGGCGCCAGCAAGGCGGATGTAGCGGCGTCGATTTTTCAGGCGATTGTCAACCAGACCATCGCGGGTCTGGCACAGGGTCGGGATATTCAGGGAAAAGTCTGTTTTCTGGGCGGGCCGTTGACGTTTTTATACGGTCTGCGGGACCGGTTTGTCAAAACGTTGGAACTGGATGCCGAGCATGCGGTGTTTCCTGAAAATGCACAATATTTTGTGGCGATGGGTGCCGCACTGCAAAGCAAAAAGACTGCGTCTTTGTCGGTGGAGCAGGTGTTGGAAAAACTCAAGAAAGCAGAGCGTAAAACCAATTTGACCGATACGCTTCCGCCGTTGTTTGCCTCGCAAGAGGAGTATGCCGCGTTTTGCGACCGGCATGAACGCAACGATGTGGAATATACCGATCCGGCGGGTTATAAAGGAGACGCATATCTGGGAATTGACGCGGGCTCTACGACAACCAAGCTGACACTGATCGATCAGGATGAAAAACTGCTGTATACATACTATACTTCCAATAAAGGCGACCCAATGCACGTTGTACAGGCACAACTACTGGAAATTTTGAAACTGTGCGGCGACCGGATCACCATTCGTGGCGCGGCAGTCACCGGTTATGGTGAAGAACTGATCAAAAACGCTTTTGGCGCGGATTTTGGCATTGTGGAAACCACCGCGCATTATTACGCTGCGAAAAAATTCAATAAAGATGTGGATTTTATTATCGATATCGGCGGGCAGGATATGAAATGCTTTAAGCTAAAAAAGGGCGTGGTAGATTCGATCATGCTCAACGAGGCCTGCTCGTCAGGCTGCGGATCGTTTATCGAGACCTTTGCCAGCGCGCTGGGATACACCAGCGCAGACTTCGCGAAGTTGGGGCTGTTTGCAAAGCATCCGGTCAATCTGGGTTCGCGCTGTACGGTATTTATGAATTCTTCGGTTAAACAGGCACAAAACGACGGCGCCGGGGTAGACGATATTTCCGCGGGGCTAAGTATCAGCGTTGTGAAAAATGCGGTATATAAAGTGATTCGCGCCCGGTCAGCCAGTGAGTTGGGCGAGAACATTGTGGTGCAGGGCGGAACATTTTTAAATGACTCAATTCTCCGGGCCTTTGAGCTGGAAATCGGCAAACAGGTGGTTCGCCCGAAAATCGCCGGATTAATGGGCGCGTACGGCGCAGCATTGTATGCGAAATCCAAACATCCGACGCACAGCGAACTGCTGGATGAAGAGGCACTGCGTAATTTTTCGTGTAAAGCGCAGCATGCGCAATGTCAGCACTGTACCAACCATTGTAAACTGACCATTAACATTTTCAGCAGCGGCAAACGGTTTATTTCCGGCAACCGGTGCGACCGGCCGCTGGGTAAAGCGGCGAAAAAACTTCCCGATGCCTATGAATTTAAGCGGCAGAAACTTTCTTCTTATCAGCCGAAGCCGGGGGCGCTGGGCAAGATCGGGCTGCCGATGGGCCTGAATATGTATGAGCTGTTGCCGTTTTGGTATACATTGCTGACCGGTATCGGCTTTGAGGTGGTTACCTCCGGCTTTTCAACCAGAGAACTGTATGTCAAGGGCCAGCATACTATTCCGTCAGATACGGTATGTTATCCTGCAAAGCTGATGCACGGACATATTGAAAAATTGCTCAATGACGGGGTAAAGGTGATCTTTTATCCCTGTATGCCGTATAATTTTGATCAGGATATGGGCGATAATCATTATAACTGTCCGGTAGTAGCCTATTATCCGGAGTTGTTGGCGGCAAATATCGAACAGTTGAAAACGGTCCGCTTTTTGAACCCGTATTTTGCGCCTCATGCAAAGTCCTTTAAAAAGGCGGCCTGCGATTATTTTCATGCGCAGTTTGATGTGCCCCGATCACAGACCAGAGCGGCGGTTGAAGCGGCTTATGCCGAATATGCTGCCTACCAGCAGTCGATTTATGAATTTGGCGATCATGCGCTGCAGTATGCAAAAGAAAACGGGCTGCAGACCATTGTGCTGGCCGGGCGGCCGTACCATGCGGATCCAGAGATCAACCACGGCATCGATAAGTTGCTGACTTCACTGGGGCTGGTTGTGATTTCTGAAGATGCATTACGCCCACGGGAGCGGTTTAGAGTGAATGTTCTGAATCAGTGGACTTATCACTCTAGATTGTATGCAGCGGCAAAATATGTGACCGAGCATGAGAATATCAATTTGGTGCAGCTGGTTTCCTTCGGATGTGGGTTGGATGCGATTACGACCGATGAGGTTAAGGAAATTTTGGAGAGCGGCGATCGAATTTATACCCAGATCAAGATCGATGAGATCAATAATCTGGGCGCTGCAAAAATTCGCCTGCGCAGTTTGATCGAGGCTGTGGGCACCAAACAGGCAAAATAAGTTTTTGGAAACGGAGTTTTATTGTGGCGGAGCTTATTTATGATCAAAACGGACGGCTGCTGTTTACAGAAGAAATGCGGCGGGAATATACCATTCTGATTCCGCAGATGCTGCCGATCCATTTCAAGTTTATCGAGCAGATCATGCAGGAAGCAGGATACAATATTGTTTTGATGACCTCTACCGATCCGGAGATTGTGAATCAAGGGTTGCAGAGCGTACATAACGATACCTGTTATCCGGCGTTGCTGGTCATCGGACAGATGATGAACGAGCTGAACAGTGGCAAATATGATCTGCATAAAACGGCGCTGATGATTACGCAGACCGGCGGCGGATGTCGGGCGTCCAACTATATTCATCTGCTGCGTAAAGCGTTAAAAAAACGGGGATTGGATTATATTCCGGTGATCTCGTTCAATTTGGCGGGCATGGAGAAAAATCCCGGTTTTAAATTTACACCGAAAATGATTTTCAAGTTGTTGGGCGCGGTGGTATATGGCGATCTTTTGATGCTGCTTTCCAATCAGATCCGGCCGTATGAGGTGCATCCGGGGGATACAGACGCGCTGCTGGAACACTGGATTTCCACATTGTTGGACCGGAAGATGAGTATCCGGCATATGCGCCGGACGCTGGATGAGATAACAGAGAGCTTTGTGCAGATCCCGGTTCATCGGACAGAAAAAGTGAAGGTTGGCGTCGTCGGCGAGATTTATATTAAATTTGCACCGCTGGGCAACAACAATCTGGAAAAGTTTCTAGCCCAGCAGGATTGTGAGGTTTGTGTTCCCGGGTTATTGGATTTTATTATTTTTATGGGCGATCACCACATGGTAGATGTGAAAAAATTTCATATCAAGTTTATGAAGGGCTTTGTGTCGCTGCTGATGAAAAAGCTGTTTGTGAATTTTCAGAATAAACTGATCGATACGGTGAAAAAGTATCCACAATTGCGGGCACCGTCGGATTTTGAAACGATTAAATCGCTAACCAACGGTTATTTGTCAGATGGAAACATGATGGGCGAGGGATGGCTGCTGACCGGTGAAATGCTGGAGCTGATTCACAGTGGAATCGACAATATCATCTGCACACAGCCCTTTGGATGTTTACCAAACCATATTGTTGGTAAGGGTATGATTCGGGTCATTCGCAAGCAACATCCAACGGCAAATATTGTGGCGATTGACTATGATCCCGGCGCGACAAAAACCAATCAGGAAAATCGCATCAAATTGATGCTGTCGGTCGCCCGGGAAAAGATCGAACAGCAGGAAACTGCACAGGCAACAGCGCAGAAACAACAGCAGATGGTGAATGTGAAATAGGGAAACTTTATTTTTATCTATCTAACAGATTGCCTTTTGGGCAAATGAAAAAACGCTGTGTGATCACACAGCGTTTTTCGATATAGTATACGTTTACTTTTTCTGTTCTTTTTTTGCCTGCTTGATATCTGATAAAGCGCCGGTAATGGTGTTTAGCAGATAGATCGCGGCTAAAATAACGATGGTAACGATAAAGATTCCAAGCATTCCTTTGCCCATAATCGGCAGAGAATTCAAAAAAGCATCAAAATTGATTTCCATAGGGCAGCCTCCTTAACCTACAAAGCCGAGAATCAAACCACCGGCAATGACCGAAGCGATCTGACCGGAGACATTGACACCGACTGCGTGCATCAATAAAAAGTTTTGTTCGTCTTCCTCGCGGCCCAGTTTGTGTACGACACGGGCAGACATCGGAAACGCTGAAATACCGGATGCGCCGATCATCGGGTTAATTTTGTTCTTGCAGAACAGATTCATCAACTTTGCCAGCAGCACACCGCCGAAGGTATCGAAAATAAATGCGACCAGACCCAGCGCCAAAATTAACAGGGTCGTGGGGCGTAAAAATTCTTCGGCGGTCATACGCGCGGCAATGGTGATGCCTAAGAAAATGGTAATCAGATTGGCCAGCACATTTTGCGCCGTTTCAGACAAAGAGTTGAGCACGCCGCATTCCCGGATCAGGTTGCCAAACATTAAAAAGCCAATCAGCGCTACCGACTTGGGCGCTACAATACCCACGATTACCGTTACCAGGATGGGAAACAGGATTTTCGTGGTTTTGGAAACCTTGCGGTTGGTATTTTTCATGTGGATCATGCGTTCTTTTTTGGTAGTAATCAGCTTGATGACCGGCGGTTGAATGATCGGCACCAACGCCATATAAGAATAAGCGGCAACCATGATTGCGGCAGTATAGCTGGAACCCAACGTATTAGCGACGAAAATTGATGTGGGGCCGTCAGCTGCGCCGATGATTGCAACCGAAGCAGCGTCGCGCAGGTCAAATCCAAACAGAGAAGCCATGCATAGCGTGAAGAAGATACCAAACTGGGCTGCCGCGCCGAACAGCATCAGTTTCGGATTGGTCAGTAGCGGCTCAAAGTCGATCATCGCGCCGATGCCGATAAACAGGATCAGCGGCATCAACTCATTGCTGTTGATGCCAATTTCAAACAGATAGTCGATGGTCTCTTTTGCGCCGGACATGGGCAGATTGATCAAAATTGCACCAAATCCGATTGGCAGTAACAAGGTCGGCTCCATTTCTTTCTTGATTGCCAGAAAGATCAGCACGCCGCCGATACACCACATCACAATCTGCTGCCAGTTAATATGGAGCAGGTTTTCGTACAAAACTTCCAAACTTCACCAATTCCTTCCCTTGAACATACCATTATTTTTATCATATAAAAAGACTTTTATCATACGGCGGGGTATGATAAAAGTCTCGCTTTTAAAAATGTGGGCGAACAGCAACATGATGCTGTCGTGTATGACGCCGTCCATTACAGCCAGAGCTGCAAGCTACTCCCCTTTATATTTCCAAAAGACAGTATAAAGGAGCTAAAAATAAAAGTCAAGCGTTTTTTGATTATTAGAATTTGATTTTTGTTGTGTTATAATTAAACTGCAGAGAGCGCGGAACACCGCTTGCTTTTTGTTGTGGATTCCTTTATAATAAAAATAAGAGATTTGGCTTGTTTGGCAATACGTTTTGAAGGATTTGCCTGATCGGTCATGAACGGCGGACAAAACAGGCGGTTTTGTGGAAGAAAAAACTGTCGTCAGACCACATATAAACAAGCATACCCATATAAAATTTATATGGAAGAGTAGATGATGAGATTGAAAGCGGTACAACGTGTCGTAACATTGCTGCTGGCCTTGTTGGCGGCGTTTTACAGCGGACTTTACGTATCTGCACTGTCGGTGAAAACGACGGTCGGAACGGTCAAATTGGATATTCCGGCCGGATATATTGCGCTCACGCCGGCAGACGTCGATCAGCCGGAAGATTTTTTCAATACATTGCCGATATCCAAACTGGAACTGCAGGAGCGGGTGCAGTCGGGCGTGCAGATTGACGCTTTTTCTGAAGAAGCGAAGCGGGAAATCAAAGTCAGCGTAACATCGGATGCTTTTTCAGAACAGTTGGTGAATTTTACGCCGCTTTCCGAGGGAGAACAGCGGCAGATCATCGATCAACTGAAAACCGGATTGACGCAGGACGGCCATACCTTTCTGGCGGAGCCGGAAACAGTAGAGATCGGCGATTATACGTTTATCCGATATATGGCGCGAGTGGGCGACGTTGAAAACGGTTACAGTTATATGAGCGTTTTGACGGTGCTTTCAGGCCAATATTATGAAGCAACCTGTTTTAACAGCGGTGGGATCCTTGATCAAAATTCTATTGATCAAAACAAGCGGATTTTAAATAGTCTGTCCATCACGATATCCGGCAGTTCGGATCTATGGGGTAACGCGCTGCTGACTGTAGGATCTATATTGGCGATTTTAGCTGCGGTGGGTGTGATTATTTATGTAGGCTATACGTTTATTCGGCAATTTTTAGACCGAAAGCTGTCACAGCCGCGTTTACGCAGGCGGGCAGAAGATCCGGCGGCGGTACGTCGCCGGCACGCAGAGGCTACGGCTGAACAGTCAGATAGGGAACAATCTGACGATAAGCGCTGACTAACCGGTCGAAGGATATCGCGCAATTGGCGGGGCTGGTAGAGGGCAGATAAATTGCTGGCCGGCCGATCATGGGCAGACAGAGCTGCCGGTATAATTCATACGCTTTTCTTCCGGTGGTGAAAATAGCCTGGACATCTGCGTTTTCTAAAATAATATTCAGATCGTTTGGAACCGGATTGCGAATGCTGTTATCTGCCGCGCCATTGATTTCGCAGCTGTGCAGCACATCCCACAACGCGATCTGATGCGCCAGTGCGAACTGTTTTCGGCTGTCGGTTGTATTGCTTGGCAGCGTTTCGTTGAACACAGCGGGAATCACCTGCCAGAAACGGTTGCGTGGATGCGCATAGAAAAAACCTGCCGCCCGGGAAGCGCCTGACGGTATAGAACCCAGCAGTAAAACGCGGGAATGTTTGTTATAAAGCGGCGGGATCGGGTGAATAACCGTCTGGGTCATTCGGTGGCCTCCTGTCTGAAATATATAGGGATATTTTTATGATAAGGTGTAACGATGAAAATTGCAACTGAAAATCTGAAAAAGCTTTTGCTGATCATGTTCTGTACTGCAACGCTGTTGGCAGGCTGTAACCGGTCAGAGCCGGCGCAGACGCGTCTTGAAACGGCGGCGGAGGTGCAGGTAACGACACAAGCGGAAAACGTCATTTCGGGAACTGTAATACAATGGTCTGAAACAGCCTTTGATATGCGATTGGCGGATGGAACGGAATATACGTTTACCATCGGTGCTGCGACGGCGGTTACGGGTGCAGTTGAGCCGGGTTGTACGGTAGAGGTGCGGTTTTATGGAAGTCTTTCCAATGTATCTATAGTGGCGCTGTCTGTGACTGTTTTGCAGCCGCCGACTACCACCGCGCCGGAGACGACGATCGCGCCGGAGACTGAAAAAAGCGTGGCGCAGCAGGAATTGTCTGATGCGCAAAAGATTATGCAGAATATGACCTTAGAGCAGAAAGTCGGGCAGATGTTTATTACCAGGTGCCCGGATTCGGATGCGGCGGCTGCGGTAGAACAATATCAGCCGGGCGGATATGTGTTGTTTGCACGGGATTTTAAAGATCAGACGCCGGACAGTGTGCGCGCGAATATCCGTTCTTATCAGGATGCGGCGGTTGTGGATATGCTGATCGCCGTGGACGAAGAGGGCGGCGACGTCAACCGTGTCAGTTTATATACACAGTTTCGGCAAACGCCGTTCTGGTCACCGCAAAAGCTGTATAACAACGGCGGATGGGATCTGGTTGTCAGCGATACGCGGGAGAAAGCGACGCTGTTGAAATCTTTGGGGATCAATCTGAATTTAGCGCCGGTCTGTGATGTAGCGAACAAGGGCAGTTATATTTATTCCCGCACCTTTGGCGCAGATGCAAAACTGACTGCAGAATATGTCAGCAGAGTGGTTTTTACAATGAATGAATATGGGATTGGTTCAGCGCTGAAACATTTCCCGGGCTATGGCGACAACGTGAATACCCACACGGGGATCGCCTATGACAACCGGGACTATAATACGTTTCAAACCAGAGATTTTTTGCCGTTTCAGGCGGGCATTCAGTCCGGTGCGGGCGCGGTGTTGGTTTCGCACAACATTGTAAAATGTATGGATGCGGAATACCCTGCTTCACTGTCGCCAAAGGTGCATGAGATCCTCCGGGACGAGCTGCAATTTACCGGTGTGATCATGACGGATGATTTGTATATGGATGCAATCAAGGAATATACCGGCGACGATGCTTCCAAAGCGGCTGTGCAGGCGATCAAAGCAGGGAACGATCTGTTGTGTTGCAGCGATTTTAAGACGCAGATTCCCGCAGCGATTCAGGCGGTGAAGTCGGGTGAGATTTCTATAGAGCGGGTGGAGGAGTCGGTATTACGTATTTTAAATTGGAAACTTCAGCTTGGGATTATACAGCCGCCGGCCGAATGATAGCTGGATGATATTGGGGCTATGTTGACCGTGGTATCTGAAGATGCATTAAGCCTATTATATGTAGCATACATCTGATAATAAAACCGCCTGTGACTCGGTTTGAATCACAGGCGGTTATGTTTTTTATTATTGCGCTTTATTTAATTTTCTCTGCAGAGCAGATTTCTTTCGCGCCGCAGTGTTTTTATGAAGCAACCCTTTAGACTGCGCCATATCGATTTTGCGAATCGCGGCTTTTACCTGCGCTTCTTTGTTGTCGGCAGAGGTTTCCAGCGCGATGTTCGCTTTTTTGATTTCGGTTCTCAACGCAGAATTCATAGCCTTATTGTGAGCCGTTTTAACGGCGATCACCTTTACTCTTTTTTTAGCGGATTGAATATTTGGCATTGTTGTTTGCACCTCCTCGACAGTTCGCAATGACTGAAAAAATACAGTATCGCAACGTAAATCTGAATAATCAATAGATTGTACGGCTAAAGCCGCAAATAACCTGTACGAGTTATCATACCATTTTTCTATCAAAATTGCAAGTGTTTTTTCATATTTTAAAAAGTATTTTTTTGTGTATACTAAAATAAAAAGCAAAAGGAAGAGATTTAATGAATTTTCGCACGGACCTTGCCATTGAGATGCGAGAGGCACATCCACATCCGGACGATGGGCTCAAAAGCGAGGAGTCTGATATCGGCGATGTGAAGATCACTAAGATTGAAATCTTAAACCGGCAGGGAGAGCAAGCGTTGGGAAAGCCCAAAGGGCGGTATATTACAGTAGAGTCTACATCCTTTGCCGGTGATTATAGCATTAATCCCGACTGTCTGTTGGCGCTGAAGACTGAGATTGTCAGGCTGTTGCCCGAAACAGGACCGGTGCTGATCTGCGGCATCGGAAATACTGAAATCACGCCGGACGCACTGGGGCCGAAGACAGCGTCGCTGATATTGGCGACTCGGCATATTTCGGGAGAACTGGCGAAAGCTGCCGGGCTGGGAGCCCTGCGGCCGGTGGCAGTGATGTCTCCGGGGGTGCTGGGGCAGACAGGTGTGGAAACCGGCGAGATGATTCAGGGCGTGTTAGACAGGGTAAAACCGGCGGCGGTCATCGTTATTGACGCATTGGCGTCGCGCAGATTATCCAGACTTGGGTGTACAGTGCAGCTTTCAGATACCGGAATAGTACCCGGTTCCGGTGTAGGAAATGCCCGCAGCGAGATCAGTATGCGCACATTGGGCATTCCGGTTCTGTCGATTGGAGTGCCCACCGTGGTGGACACTGAAACGCTGGTGCGGGATCTGACCGATTGCGAGACCGACGATACCCGCGCATCGGCATCGGAAATGGTGGTCACGCCAAAGGAGATTGATCTGATCGTGGACCGGGCGGCGCGTCTGATCGCGCATGCCGTCAACTGTGCGCTGCAGCCGCAGGTAGATCCGGAGGACCTGTTGCTGCTGGTGAGATGAAATGTTGTTTTTCCAGCAGGGCGTAGCGAAAAATAAAACAGCAAAACGGCGCTGCCGTGGTTCTCCGGCAGCGCCGTTTTGCTGTTTCAGCTGTTTATTACCAGTTGTATAAAAATGATATGAAAGCTGCACGTAGTCTCATAAATTGCTATAGTCGATTTTCCTGTCTTTAAAATAATATTCTTTGTCTCTTTCATTGACTTCCCGCAACACCTTGCAAGGATTTCCCACGGCTACAACATTAGAAGGCAAATCTTTTGTGACAACGCTTCCTGCTCCGATAACGACGTTATCTCCGATGGTGATGCCGGGAACAATGATTACCCCTGCGCCTAACCAGCAGTTTTTACCGATCCGGACCGGCATGTTGTATTGATAGTTTTTTTCCCGAAGTTCCGGAAGAATCGGATGCCCCGCAGTGGCGATGATAACATTTGGACCAAACATCGTGTAGTCGCCCACATAGATATGCGTATCGTCAACCATTGTCAAGCCAAAATTGGCATAAATGTTTTTTCCAAAGTGCACATGACCGCCCCCGAAATTGGAGTGGAACGGAGGTTCAATATAGCAGCCTTCTCCGATTTCAGCAAACATTTCTTTCAGCAGATTTTTTCGTTTATCCATCTCTGTAGGTCGCGTCATGTTGAATTCATACAGGCGGTCAAGCCGTTCCATCTGATCGCGCATAATATCCTCATCATCGGGCAGATAAAGCGCGCCCGTGTGCATTTTGTCTTTCATACACATAACCATAGACCTCCTTAACACAGTGAAATAGGTCATAAGAATATCAACGCGTTTTTGTCCCATTTTCAGCTTTTGTTGGGCGGATCATCAGTCGTTATATTGATTCTGCCATTTGTCGATTTGTTTTTGGTAACGATCCTGTTCACTGAAAATACAACCGCAGTATTTCTGCATATACAGGTTCAGGTCGCGTGCCTGCTGCTGTCCCTGGCGAAATGTCGGTCGAAAATCCCGATAAATAAACTCTACGCCGTACTGCACCGCTGCCTGTTGCCCGATTTGACGCAGCAGTTCATGATTTTGATAAGGGCTGATCAACAGCGTGGTGCAAAAGCTGTCAAACCCGTGTTCGGCAGCGTATTGCGCGGTTTTTTCCAGACGCAGCCGATAGCAATAGGCGCAGCGGTGGTCAAAATCGGGATAAATGCTGCAAATAAACTGCCGCAGGCCATAGCGATCTACAAGATCCAACGGCAGATCAATGGACTTGGCATAATCGATTAAAGTATTGCGCCGGGCTTTATATTCGGTGAACGGATGAATGTTTGGATTATACCAAAAACCGTGTGGCTGAATTCCTTCGTCTCGCAGAGATTGAATACACGCAATCGAACAGGGGGCGCAACAGATATGCAACAGTAAACGCATAAAAAGCTTTCCTTTCAGAATCCCAGAGTTTCGTTTACTAGAATGACTTTAATTTTTCCCGCAGGCCGGCAGACTCTGGTGATTACTTCATAGCAGCAGATGCAATCGGTTGTTGTACAGTCGCCGCATCCGCCGGTTTTTGAACAGGGGGTATTCCGATCACCAAACCGTTGCATATTCATGGGCGCTGCAATGGTTCGGGCGCGTGTCAGCGCATCCTGTACGGTCTTGACCACTTTGTTCATCCCGGCGATCAGAATAATATTCTTCGGGCCGTAAATCATTGCAGCGGCGCGGTTGCCGTTGCCGTCTATATTGACAAGCTGGCCGTCTTCGCTGATGCCGTTGGCGCTCATTAAAAAAGTGTCGCAAATTAGCGCGCTGCGTGTCAGTTCTTCCCGTTGTTGCGGCGTCGCGGCGCTGTCTCGGTCGATACAGCGGTAAGCGGTCTTGACAGCCTCCAGCAGACCAAGCTGCTGGAGGGTCATTGAGCCGCCCCAGGAAACGGTGTTACCTTCTGGAATCAGGGACAGCGCAAGCTGTTTGGCTTGTTCACCGGTTTCACAGAAATAGGCGTCAAAATGCCGGCGCTGCAGATTTTTGACAACGATCTCTCCCAGTTTGTGGCCGCGGTCTTTTATAAATGATTCGGTCATTTTTTATGTACTCCTTTACCGATTTTCAGTCGTTCACGAATTTTTTCAAAAGCTTCCAGGTTATGCATCGGCTTCATCTGCGGAAATGCGCTGATTAAACGGCGAATCTGATAGCCGGGTCGGTCTAAGGTATTCCTGATCCGGGCAGTGTTAAACTCGCTATTTTCAAAGCGTTCTAAAAAAGCGGTTTTCAGATCTTCAGCCCGCTTTTTGTTGGCGTCGATAAATGCGGTGAATTGCTGCTGGATTTCCTGCAATTTGCCGTTGAGCGCGATGATATTGACGATGGTGACGACAATATCCGCCATCAGGAGCGCCAAAGCAACGGCGCTGCATATGTAAACGACTGCGTGGGG
>CALWVC010000006.1 GCA_944384865.1 uncultured Clostridia bacterium | reverse complement strand
CGCCGGCGATATTTATTTGCAGGTTTGCCATAAAAGCCCTCCGATATATAAAAATTCAAAGATCAACGACCGTTCCAACCCGCGCAAACGCCGTCGCACAAAATTGCACAAAAGCCCGTTGATACCCGGGTTTTAAACGGCCGTCGTATCCGTCTGTGTTGCCGTATAAAAGCCGTCGTAGATTTCTGTATCGGTCAGCACCGTCATGGCCAGCAGCCCGTCGTCAAAAATAAAGTCCAACCGCTTTGTCCCAAACAGGTAGGTCAGCCGCTGCAGGTTGGTGGGCGTACCCAGCATGAAAAACTGCTGATCCATCCCGGGCTGGTCCTGTACATCCGGTGCGCCCAGCGCATAGGTCACATCTTCTACAAACGTGGTGTTCGCGGTGAAATGATAGGCGTCTTTGGAGTTGATAATTACGCCGACGCCCTGTTCCGCCTGATCGTTAATGTAAAAAAACTGATATGCTTCATATTGCATCCGGGTCAGTTGCTGTCCCTCGGTAATCTCCAGAAACAGCTCGTCTTCATCTGCGTGTGCGGCCGTCTGCCTTGTTGCGCCGTCATCCGGCGCCGACGGCATGGTCGGATAAAGATTTAAAACCGTTTGGGGCGTATCGCCCAGTTTCACGTCGGTGCCGCTCATCTGCCCGGCGCTGACCTGCTGCTCTACCGCCTCTCTGGTATTCAGCGCTGTTTTTGCCGTGGTGGCCACAGACTGCCCGCCGGTTTCCCCACAGGCACACAGACCCAGCGCCAGCCCGGCGCACAACAACATCGCCAACCATCTTTTCATCTGTATTCTCCATCCTTTCTCGGTGTAATTGCCCGCATATCGCCGGGTCAGACCCGGGGCGCGGGCGTCTGTTTATAGCCGGTATATTCAGAAATCATCCGGTCCCGCTCGTCCCAAAGCTTCTGGGACAGATCGACATAATAGGTATGCGGGTTTTCAAACCGCTGCACCTCATCCCAAATGGTGTCTACCTGCTCGGCGCAGTAATCGCGGATCGCCGCAGGCTGCGGGCTTTGATAAACCAGCGCGCCCTTTTTGAAGATGGGCACGCACAGCGACCGGGCGATAAAATGGTCTACCGTTTTGCGTTTCCAGGTATGATCAGGGTCAAACAACTCATAAGGCCGCCCCTCGTCGATCTTCTCATCGTGCAGCGTGATCACATCGGCGATGGCTTTGCCGGTATCCTTATCAAACAGCCGCCAGGCCCGCTTGAAGCAGGGCAGCGTAATTTTTCCCACATTGTCGCTGAATTTTACCCGGGGGCTCAGCGTGCCGTCGGGGTTTTCCACCGCGCACAGCTTGTACACCCCGCCGAACACCGGATCGCTGGAGGCGGTGACCAGCCGTTCGCCCACGCCGAACTGATCCACCTTCGCCCCTTCGATCAGCAGATCGCGGATGATATATTCATCCAGCGAGTTGGACGCAATAATCTTGCAGTCTGGATAGCCCGCGGCGTCTAACAGTTTGCGGGCGTGTTTAGACAGATAGGTGATATCGCCGCTGTCAATGCGGATAGACTTGGGCCGGCAGCCCATGGGCGCCAGCACGTCGTCGAAGCAGCGGATGGCGTTGGGAACGCCGGACTTCAGCGTATTATAAGTATCTACCAACAGCGAGCAGTTGTTGGGATATTTGCGGGCATACGCGCAAAACGCCTCATATTCGCTGTCAAACATCTGCACCCAGCTGTGCGCCATTGTGCCCATGGCGGGCACGCCGAATAACTGGTCTGCCAGCGTACAGGAGGTGCCTGCGCAGCCGCCGATGTAAGCGGCCCTGGCGCCATACACCGCCGCCGCAGTACCATGGGCGCGGCGAGCGCCAAACTCCATCACATCGCGATCTTGTGCGGCCCGGACAATCCGGTTGGCCTTGGTCGCCACCAGAGACTGGTGGTTGATGCACAGCAGCACCATCGTCTCAATGATCGCCGCCTGCACAATCGGCCCGCGCACCGTTAAAATCGGCTCTTTGGGAAACACCGGCGTGCCCTCGGGCACCGCCCAGACGTCACAGCAAAACTGAAAATTCTGCAAATAGTCTAAAAAGCCGTCAGAGAAAATACCCTTTTGCTTTAAAAAAGAAATCTCCTCAGCAGTAAAATGCAGATCCTTCAGATAGTCGATCACCTGTTGCAGCCCCGCCATGATCGCGAAGCCGCCGTTATCCGGCACCCGGCGGAAAAACATATCAAAGCAGGCCACCCGGTCGGCCAGCCCCGCCTCATAAAAGCCGCTCGCCATCGTGAACTCATAATAATCAGACAACAGAGACAACCGTTTCAAATCCGACATCGCACACACCCCACTCTAAAAGTTTATTAACATTAGTATAACACGTTTGAACACAAAAAGAAAGCCGTCGGTCAAAAACCGCATTACAGGCGGATCAGCTCGTCTTCGGGAACCGGATCCACCGGCTGATCGATGGGCAGCAGCCCGCGGAACACCGCGATATGCGACGGGGTGATCACCCGGTCTTCGTGCACCGAGCCGAAATACCAGCGTTTGAACTTGCAGGCCCGGTTGAGCTCTTCCAGATAGCCGTTGAGCCTGTTGACATAGATGGTTCTGCCCGCTCGCAGCTGCAGCGCGCTCTTGATCACGCTGGGCGGCTCGTGGGTAATAATATAATCCACCACACAGCCATATTCGTCGATATTGCGGGCGCCCTCTTCCATCTGGGCGGGGGTAGGCAGTTCTTCTTTAAACCATTTCCGGTTTTCGGCGCGAATCTCTTTATCGGCGCTTTCGCCGCCGCCAAAGGTGAAAATCGTCTGCCCCTCAATGGTAAACACCTGCCCGCGGCACAGATGCAGCAGATTGCGGGAGATCCGGTGTACCCGCCCGCCTTTCCAGACCGTTTCCCGGCAGGCATAGATCCGATCGTAATTATCATGGGGCCCGTCAATAAAGCAGATATTATATTTGCGTTTCCCCATTGCTTTCAGCAGCCGCTGTTCCCGCCGGCCGCCGTCCCAGATAAAGCCAAAATCTCCGGCAACGATCAGGGTATCTCCCTCTTTCAGCCGCCGCATTTCTTTTGTATATAACCGCTCCTCATCGCCGTGCATATCGCCGGTTACGTATACCATATGTCCGCTGTCCTTTCCGCCGCCCGGATCTGTGAAAATATTCCTGCAAAATTTCTGCAAATTGGGCTTTAAAAATTTTAAGAATATGTTATACTGATAGTAAACAGTATTTACATGATCCTGAGAGCCGCTTTTGGAGTAATCCCGCAGGCTCTTATTGGTATTATAGCCGAAAAAGCTGTTTTTTTCTACTGTTTTATCACCAAAAGCAGGAGGATTTTCAGAATATATGAAGTTGAAAGCATTTTGCATGTTTATAGCGGTGCTGATTTTGACCGCGGCGTTTCCCGCTGTGACGGCCAGCGCCTATAACATCACCGGCTTTGAAATAGAATCACAGGCTGTGTTGTTTGCCAGTCTGGATACCGGCAGCATCCTGTATCAAAAAAACGTGGATGAACGGCGGTATCCCGCTTCGCTGACCAAGCTGATGACCGCGGCGGTGGTCATGGACAATTGCCCGGACATCGATGTGGAAATTGAAGTTCCCGGTTATTGCATCGAGCTGCTTTCCGGCACCGGCAGCACTATCGGCGGCCTGCTTGCGGGCGAGCATATTTCGGTGCGTTCCCTGCTGGAGATGCTGCTGGTCAGTTCGGCGGCCGACGCCGCCAATACCCTGGCCGATTACATCGGCGGCGGCAGCATTGCACAGTTTGTTGAGATGATGAATCAAAAAGCCGAAGCACTGGGCATGCAAAACACCCATTTTGAAAATCCCCATGGGCTGCACGATGATAACCATTATTCCACCGTGTCTGATCTGTATAAACTGGCGCTGTATGTATATGAGCAGCCGGTGTTGATGGACATCTGCTCGATGAGCCGGGTACAGATTCCCGCCACCGATCAATCAGACGAGCGTCTGATGGTGACCACCAATCTGATGCAATCGGCGGGATCTCCCTGTTATTATGAATATGTCCGCGGTATGAAAACCGGTTATACCAGTAAAGCCGGGCGGTGTCTGATCTCCACCGCTTCCAGAGACGGATATAACTATATCTGTGTACTGCTGGGCGCCGAGGATCGGGACAATGAGGCCGACCGGATCGAATTTAAAGACACTGAAAATCTGTATAAATGGGCGTTTAACACCTTTGAACACCGCAAGGTCACCAACGTCAACGAGCCGGTGGCGGAGGTACCGCTGGAGCTGAACTGGGACACCGATTATTTACAGCTGTATCCGGAAAAGGAAATTTATGCGATTGTCCCGCAGGATGTAGATGATTCGAGTATTATCTATGATACGGTGCTCAGCGAAAGCACAGTGTCCGCCCCGGTAGAAAAAGGCGAGATCATCGGCTATGCCCGCATCGTCGTTGCCGGCGAAGAGGTGGGCAGCGTCAATCTGGTAGCGGGCGTTGACGCCCAGCGCAGCGAACTGCTGTTGATTGCCAAGATCTTTACCACCATTTCCGGCTCGATCTGGTTCAAGCTATTTATCGGCGCGCTGGCGGTATTGCTGGTGCTGCTGATCATTCTCAATATCATTCACAATAAAAAGAAACGCGCGCAATATAAAAAAGTGCGTAAAATCCGTAAAATATAGGCCTTGCAAACAGTTTGCCCGCCTGTGACGGTCTGTGCGCCGCGGTACATAACGCGCGGCAGCGCCACGGCGCAGCAGCATGATATACAACGGTTCATCTCTCCCAGCCGGCGGAATTTTTCCGCCGGCTTTTTAATGTGTTCTATAGCAGGCGCTTTACTGCGATTGTCCCCCTGGTCCGGCACAGCCCACGCGCAACCTGCCAGCCGGCCGAACCTTTGAAAAATACCCTGCGGCGGGGTTGCATTCGTCGGGCGGGTCTGTTATAATCAAGCCAACCAAAACTTTTATTGAAGGGGGCATCATCCATGCCACAGGAACAGCCCGGATACAACGCCGCCATCGCGGTCAACCAGATTGGATACCGGCCTGAAAGCCATAAATACGCCGTCGCAAAAGATGTAGGCGGAACCTGTCAGCTGATCGACGCCAAATCCGGTGAAACGGTATACAGCACCGAAGCCGAACAGGTGCATGACCATACCAACGATCTCGACGTCTATCGGTTTGACTTTTCCACAGTGACCGCACCGGGGCAATATTATGTGCAAAATCAAAACGGCCGCTCCTATCCGTTTATGATCGGAGAGCCGTTGTACCGCCCGCTGCAAAACGCGGTGGTCAAGGCGCTGTATTTTCAGCGCTGCGGCTGCGCGCTGCTGCCCGAATATGCGGGGCAGTTCACCCACGCCTGCTGCCACACCCAGAAGACGGCGAAGGTCGCGCCGGACTGTACCGAACAGCTGCCTGACATTACCGGCGGCTGGCATGACGCCGGCGATTTTGGCCGGTATATCACCCCCGCCAACCAGTGTATATTCAATCTGCTGTATATGTATGAGCTGTTCCCCAAAGCGGTCTGCGACGATCTGAACATTCCCGAAACCGGCAGCGGTGTGCCGGATCTTTTGAGCGAGGCCCGCTACGAGCTGGAATGGATGCTGAAAATGCAGGCGCCGTCCGGCGGGGTTTATCACAAGCTGTGTTCTACCGAGTTTGCGCCGCCCCACTGTATGCCGGAAGACGATGATTTTGAGCTGTTTGCCGCGCCCATATCGCTGCAGGCGACCGCCGGGTTCGCGGCGGCGACGGCGGCGGCCTCCCGGATCTACCGGGCGTTTGACGCAGCGTTTGCCGACCGGTGTCTGCACGCTGCAAAAGCGGCGTTTGCCTTTGCCGAGGCCCATCTGGACGATATTCCGGTGGATATCGGCACCGTGTCGACCGCGCCCTGCGGCGGCGGCGTATATGGCGATGCGTGTGCGTTTGACGAGTTGTATTGGGCGTCGGCGGAGCTGCTACGCGCCACCGGCGACCCGTTTTATGAGCAGCGCTTTGCCCATTATTATGAGCAGGACTTTTCCAAAACCGATTTCGGCGCCTATAATCAGGGCGGCCACGGTTCGCTGTGTTACTGTCTGTATGAACATGCCGATCCTGCGCTGCGGCAGAAGGTGCTCGCCGACATTACCGCCGGCGCGCAACAGGCCAAAGCCACATCTGAAAAAGACGGCTATAGGGTGGCGCTGCCCGCCGACGGCTATTACTGGGGCAGCAACGCAGCACTGACCAATCTGCTGGGCAACGCAGTTTCTGCGGCGGTGCTTTTAAATACCGGCGAATTCGACGACTGTATTCGCTTTGGCATCGACTATATTTTGGGCTGCAACATCTTGTCAAAATGCTATATCACCGGCTTTGGAACCGACAGCGTACGCAACCCGCACCACCGGCCCTGCCAGACCGACGGCATCGACGAGCCGATTCCGGGCTTTGTTTCCGGCGGGCCCAACGCCGAGCAGCGCCCCTGGGACGCGGAGGGCAAACCCCCGGCGGCCTGCTTTATCGACAACGAGTGGAGCTATACTACCAATGAGATCACCATTTACTGGAATACGTCAGCCGCCTTCGTTTTGGGCTATCTGACCAACAAGTTTGAAGCATAAATCCGTTGCAGACCGGCGATTTCCCCGCTTGCCTGCGTTTTGCTGCTATATACCGTCATTTTTTAAGGAAAGGATCTGATCTTGTACTGAAAAAACGAATACTCGCGGGGATTGTCTCAATTTTGATGCTGTGCTGTATCTGTGCGTTCCCCGCCGCGGCAGATACGGCGCAAACGGTAACTGTGGTTTATACAAACGATATTCACGGTTACTACAAACAGATACTGTCTTCCAGCGGCACAGCGTCTACCGTGGGCTTTGAGCTGCTGGCACAGTACGCGCAGCAGGCCGACCTGCTGCTGGACGCAGGCGACACGCTGCACGGGCAGTCGTTTGCTACGGTATCTGGCGGTGCGTCCATCGCCGCACTGATGCAGAGCCTGCAATATGACGCGATGACGCCGGGCAACCACGACTGGAGCTATGGTAATGCCGCACTGAAAACACTGGGGCAAACCTATGACCTGCCGATGTTGGCGGCGAATGTTGTCACACAAGACGGCAGCCTGCTTTTGCAGGATGCGATTATCAAACAGGTGGGCACGCTGAAAATAGGCGTGTTTGGCGTCAGCGATCCCGCGTTGTATCGTTCTACCGCACCGCAAAACATGGAGGGCATCACCTTCACAGACGATATAGCGGCGGCAAACCACACCGCGGCCGCACTGCGCGACGCAGGCTGCGACGTCGTATTATGCTTAACCCACCACACCGACCCGGGCGCTTTTGCCGCACAGCTTTCGGGCGTAGACGCGCTGGTCACCGGCCATGAGCATCAGATTTATGATTTTACCGTATCCGGTGCGGACGGGCGGCCGATCTACATTGCACAGTCGGGTTATTACTTTGCCAACATCGGACGGCTGACGCTGCAGGTGGAAAACGGGCAGGTAACGGTCTTTGGCGAGGTCATTTCAGCATCGCAAGCCCAGGCCGAATATGCGCCGGATGCGCAGACTGCCGCGCTGATCGCTGATCTGGAAGCGCAGCAACAGCCGATTTTATCGCAACCCATCGGGCAAAATCGTGAAACGCTGCCTTATAGCTGGGAGGAGATCCGAACGGCGGAACGACCGCTGGGCCGGTTTGTTACCGGCGCTTATCTTTACCAGACCGGCGCCGACGTCGCGGCGGAAAACGCCGGCGGCATTCGGGCGGCGCTGCCGGGCGGGCAGGTGTGTTATCAGGATCTGATCGGGATATCGCCCTATGGCAACTATATCGTAGTCAAGCAGCTCACCGGCGCACAGTTGCTGAAGGTGCTTGAAACCTCTATTGAGATCGGCATACAGTGTGACACCATCTATACCCTGCAAAAACAGGCGGTAGAGAACGGCGAGGATCCTTATGCCTACAGTTGGCCGGATAACAGCGGCAGCTATCTGCAATTTGGCGGCCTGTCGGTGGTTTACGACCCGGCGGCGCCGGCCGGGCAGCGGGTATTGTCAGTCTCGGTTGGCGGCGACCCGCTGGATCCGGAGAAAAACTACTCGTTTGCGACCAACAACTATGTAGCCTCTTCGGATAATTATCCGGAGATTGCAAATGCGCCCACCCTATATGAATATGGCACCTGCGAGCAGGCGCTGAAACTGTTTGTACAGGCAGACCCACAGGTGATGGATCCGATCATCCAGACGCCATGCCTGACGGCGCAGACAACGCCGCCGACGCAGCCGGATACCACCGGCCAAACACAGACGACCACGGCGGCAGAAACTGTTCCATCCACTGTTACGCCGGATACTGACGGCGGGCAGACGCCCCATACGCCGGATACGGGCAGTCTGCCTGTAGCGGCAAGCGCGGCTATCCCGCTGACGCTGTGCGCCGGGGCGGCGCTGCTGGCATGCAGACGGCGGCACCTTGCGAATGATCGCCGCACGAACACATGCAACCGGCGCTAAAATCGCATATGAATTGCTGGACAACGTTACATATCATTTTTGCGGCGGTTAAAACCGGTGCTTATATGTGCCAAGCGCTAAAAACAGTTTGTCGCCAAGCCGGATGTTTAATCGGTAGGGCGGCGGTATCCGGGATCTGTATGAACGTGGGTAATTAGGTCGTGCAGGCAAAAAAGCATATTGCCTGTCTTTGATGTTTACCCCGATTCCAAAAGATACGGCCGGCGACCGGAACGGTAAAACATATTTTATATCGAAAACAGCAAAGCATATAACCGGGCTATTTCCAAATACATCTTTCTTTCGGTTTTGCTCCGTTGATGCTGGGATATGAGAAAAAAGAAAGCCTTTATCTTGACATGAAAAATATCCGGGCAATCTTTCATCTTGCCGGCATCGTTATGCCCGCGTTCTTGTGAAGCGGGCGGATTGTGGGAAGATGGAAAAAGAAAAACAATAAGTTGAGCATTACACGGTTTAAAAAGTTTCACAGGCTGCTATTGCTGCAATCATAGACAGCGCCGAGTCTCTGCGGAATGCTATTGATGGCATTGCGATCGCTGACAATTCAATATACGCTTTTTAACCCGCAGCAGATCCGGCGGCATAGCCCACAGGTTAAAACAGCAAGCGCTCGGACGTTCTAAAAAAAATACAGGTCGTTACAATCCAACAATTGTAACGACCTGTTGTTTTTACCCTATTGCAGCACGCCTTTTGTCAAATGCTATTTTGCAAAAAAGGTGATGGCCGCAGCGCCGGGGCCGATATGTGTGCCGACCACGCTGCCGATCATCCGCTCCGGCGCGCCCGCAAACTCGGGAAACAGCGCCCGCAGCGCCGGAACATTCTCCGGGCTTGCAGTATAAGCAAAGCAGCCGGGCAGGCTCAGATCCATCTGTTCCTGCTCCTCTACCTTTTTGCGCACCAGCTGCGACGCAGCGGCTATGCCCCGGGCTTTACCAATGCTGTTGATAATGCCGTTTTTGACTGAAATTAACGGTTTAATGCCCAATGCCTCGCCGGCGATTCCTGCAACCTTGGGCAGGCGGCCGCCCTTGACCAGATATTTCAGTGTGCCGATGTCGGCGTAAATACGCACCCGTTGGGCCAGCTCCTGCAGTTGCCGCGCCGCCTGCGCGGCAGGCACGCCGGCGTCCCGCAGTGCGCAGGCCTGTTCCACAAGCAAAGCCAGACCCGCAATCGTCGTCATCGAATCCACCACATAAATATTCTCCCGCCCGCTCATCTGTTTTGCCACCCCGGCGGACTGATAGGTGCCGCTCAGGCGGGAGGAAATCGGCAGAACAATGATATCGTCCTGTGGATACATCTGATAAGTGTCTAAAAACTGCGCCGGCGAAATCTGCGCTGTATGCGGCAGGTCGCTGCTGGTCTGCAGCATCTGATAAAACTGCTCGTTATCAATCGTCTGTTTATCAATATATTCGGTATGCCCAAAACTGATCCGCATCAGCAGCATATGCACGCCCAGGTTTCGCGCCTCTTCAATAGTCAGATCGCTGCTGCTGTCGGTAATGATGACGGTTGCCATGGATCATGGTCTCCTTTACAACAGATCGGCTGCCGGGCAACCCCGGGCCGTCGGATTTTAGCCTGGCAGCACGCTGCCGGGCTGCGCGGGCATATGTGCTTCTCAACCGGCCAACGCGTCTTTCGGCGCTTGATCAGACGGTAAAAACAAACGCACCGCATAGTCGTGTTTTATTGTAGCTGAAACCGCCGCCCGTGTCAAGAAATTTATGCATGACCGCGTTATCCATTGATGAACCGGCGTAAAAGCGCAAAAAAAGGGCGGTGTTTTAACAACCACCCCTTTGATGATATAAAACACCGGCGCCATAACTTTAAAAGGCTTTGACCACGCCCGGGGACAGGTATATCTCTAAATATATCCGATATATCAAGTTGTGCTGGATCAAGATACTAAAATAGCAGATGATTTAATTGATAGTTTCTTCGAATCTGTTATTAACAACGTAAAGAAATACAACTAAATTTTAAATCCATAATTTCGTGTGAACTTATGCGCTCAAAACTGTATTTTATTATCAAAAAAGTAAGCGTAACGAATCAAATAAAAGCGTTGATTATTAGCATAATAAAGGGAAAAATCAAAAGAACCGCTTTATTAAGCGGTTCTTTGTTTTGCGAAAGAACAGCATAACGGTGCGTAAATATAGGTAAGAAAAGCAAAAGGGTGCGTATCACACATGCAACTCTAAGAATCTGTCGTTTTCTGTATCAACGAATTCAGGAATAATACATTCTGCATCTTTGCACCCGACCGCAAAATAAAATGCTATTGTATCCTCAGACGGAATTGCAGATATAAACAATCTGTCGGCTCCAATTTTTGATGCTTCATTCTTAATTGATCCTAACAGTTTTTTGCCAATGCCTAACCGTTGAAAGCGGTCATCAACAAAAAGCATCGTTAAATTTGAGTAACAAACCGGATGACCTATCAGGTTTCCATCAATACAAGCAAATGCAATAATTTGTGCATCAGTAAAGGCTGCAACTACACAGCCGCCATTTTTAATTTGTTGTTTTAAGTATTCGGAAACCCAAATACGTTTTTCTGCATTCCATTGTCTGTTGCCACATACCGCTTCAAGCATCCAAGTGTTTTCATGTTTTACCCATTGCCGATTCCAGTGCTGATCATGATGGAAATTGATAAATGTATCCGCCGATAAATCAGCATCGGTTATTTTCCTGTATGTTATCATTATTTCTCCTTTGCTGTTTTGCATGAAGCAATCAACAATCTGCGAATACTGCCGCACAGTTTCTCTGCGTATTGATATGTGGCAATATCTATTCTTTTTGTCTCATACATCAACTTCAACCAGTAACTTGTTTCGTTTGATTCCTTTAATGCAATCTCCAATTTCGCAACGAAATCTCTTTTGCTCTGTGCGTATTGCGCCTCGTGGATATTAGCACCAACGGATGTGCCTGCTCTTGCAAGTTGATCGGTCATATAGGAGCTTTTCGGTGCAGTCACACCGTCAACAAGATTTACGATAGCAACAGCAAATTCAAAAGATAAGTCAAGTAATTTGTTTTCGGACATAATAGCACCTTCTTTCGAAAGTATTATATCATAAATTGTTGTGATCTTCAATGATATATCGCCGTTGGCGATATGATATACGGCAAGCCGCATGATATATTTGCTCTGCAAATATGATATAATATCCGTTCCTTCATATGCCGAAGGCATATATCATCGCACGATAGTGCGATATCATATCGAAGATATATCACCCGTTCCACAAGGAACGGATATCATTGAAAAAGCGAACCTTTGCCGGTAGACAAAAGTTCGCTTTTTCATGGCGGAGAGTGAGGGATTTGAACCCTCGGTACGGTGTTCACCGTACACATGATTTCCAATCATGCTCCTTCGGCCGCTCGGACAACTCTCCACATAGCTTTTCTATTATAGCCTGCCCCTACTTGTTTGTCAAGATCCATTCCTTTGAAAATTTCATTTCACGCTATTTCCACAGCTCGTCGATCAGCTTTTGTGCCTGTTCCCGGCGACGGGCGGTTTCCTGCGCATCCACCCGGTATACGCCGTCTTCACAAACCAGCGCATCCCCCGCACGCACCCCCCGGGGCAGCCTGGCCTTTGGAATTTCCACCATCTGTCCGTCATGCTCGCATACGGCGTATACGCCTTCAAACCGGTCGATGATAAAAAACCGTTTCATGCCGCATCCTCCTGGGTCTGATAAGAAAGGGTTGTCCCGTCGGTGGTAAAAACGATACTTCCGGACAAATCGGTCCGCAGCACCGTGATCTTATATTTCGCATAGGTTTCCAGCGTTTTGCCCGACGGATGGCCATAGCTGTTGCCCGCGCCGCAGGAAATCACCGCATATTGCGCAGACGCCGCCGCGATAAAAGAATCTGTAGACGATGTGCTGCTGCCGTGATGCCCGGCCTTGAGCACATCGCAGTCTACCCGCTGTGCAAACCGCTCTAAAACGTCTGACTCTGCTTCCCGCTCGGCGTCGCCGGTAAACAGAAAGCTGGTCTGACCGTATACCGCCCGCAGCACGATGGAATCATTGTTTGGCTCTTCATAGGTCTGGTTGGGCGCCAGAATCTGCAACGTAAACGGCCCCGCGGAAATTTCACCGCCCACCGGCGGCTGCGCAATTGTCAGCCCTTTATCACGAATCGCGGTCAGTAAATTCAGATAAACCGCGGTGGTTGGCTCTTTGCCTGCCGCAGGTCTGGCCATATACACATTGTCGATTTCAAAACTTTCAACCAAAAGCTGCGCGCCGCCGATATGGTCTTCATGGGGATGTGTCAAAATCAAATTGTCGATTTTCTCTACGCCCAGATCACGGATATATTGCAGGGTGGAATATTTATATTTTCCTGGGCCCGTATCAATGACCGTGACCTGGTTCTCTGCCAGTAGCACCGCGCAGTCTCCCTGCCAGCAATCGACAAAATGCACCTGCGCTTCGCCGGCAGCCATCACCGGCGCGCTGCTGGTTTTGCCAACGCCCGGCAGAAGCTCATTCCAGGTCGGAACCCCGGAAATAATATCGTAAGACGACAGCGTGATCGCCACGGCCGCCGCTATAAAAACGGTAAATACCAGCAGAAACACCGCGCCGACTTTTTTTGTTTTTCTCATTTCTGCTCCTCCCAACGCGGCGTGTTTGCCCGGTTTGCATAGCAGGCGACCGACAAACCCGGCGCCGGCAGACAGGCTACCCCATCGCCGGTGCCGGCTTTGCGTTTAAAGCATTCCTGCAGCTAAAGCATTGTCGCAACAACAATCGATAACAAAATCGACAGCACATAGATCCCGCCGGCGATCCCGCCCAGGATCAGCCCGGCGGTGCTCATACCCCGCCGATAGCCTTTAGAGCGGGCGACAGCGCCGAACACCAACGCCAATGTCACAAAGGCCACCCCGCCTGACAGGCCGCTGAGCGCATTGGCCAACGCCGTAGCCCCGGAAGAATAATCATAGAACGGCTGCAACGGATACAGCAGCAATCCCAGCAGCCCGCCGATCTGTTCAAAGCTGTACAGCAATGCGAAAATACCCATAATCATGCTGGTGATCGCAAAGCCCTTGCCCGGCGTTTTTCTCTTTTGCGGCGGGTAAAAGCCTGTCGGCTGCTGATAAGGCTGCCAGCCCGCCGGCGGTTGGTAAGGCGGCTGTTGATAAGGCGACGGCTGATAGGGCGGCTGTTGATAAGTGGGCTGTTGATAAGCCGGATTGCCCTGCGGCGGACAGTTTTGCGGTGGTTGCGGTGGTTGCGGTGCGACCGACGGCTGCTGCGGTGGCTGCGGCGCGACCGGCGGCTGCGTTTCGGTGTTGGAAGCGGGAGCCGGTCCGGAGACCGGCGGCTGCGTTACATCTGCCGGTTCTGACGCCGGCTGCGGCTGAGAGTTTGATGTGTTCTGTTCCGGTAAATCGTTTTGATTCAAATGGTTCATATGTATGACCGTCCTTTCTGTGATGGCCTGTCTAAACATCCATTTTACGCTGCCGGTTATCCAAACAGCAAGAAGCCCACCAGCGCGCAAAACATGGTCAGCCCGCTGATTACCAACGTCTCAATCCCCAGCGCCAACCCGGCGGCACGCGCGCCGCTGCGGCAGCCTTTAGCCCCTGAAATCACGCTGAAAACCACCGACAGCAACCCGAACACCGCAATCAATATACCAAGCGGCACAAATCCGGCCGCCAGCTCCGGATCGGTGATAAACGTGCCCTGCGCCACCTGTGTTGTCAGCAATACAAACGCATAAACTGCGCCGATAATGCCCAACACCAGCCCGGCGATTCCGAAGCCACGGCCCGGCCGCACCGGTCTGCCCGCATACGGAACAATATAACCCGGCGACACACCATAGGGCTTCCCCTGATCCATCCATATCTCCCCCTTTCATGCATTCTGTTTCGACAGCGTTTGCAACAACTGCCGCAACAATACCTGATATAAGATCTGCGCCTGATCAATTATTGCGGCGCATCTTCACCTCTGGCCTGCATCTCCATCCACTGCTGTTTGGAGATCAGCACCTTCCGCGGTTTGGAGCCTTCAAACGGCCCGACGATCCCGCGTTCCTCCAGCTGGTCGATCATACGCGCCGCCCGGGCATAACCCAGTTTCAGCTTGCGCTGCAGCAGCGAGGTAGAGGCGATCCCCGCCTCAACCACCACTTCAATGGCTTCATCCAGCCGCTCATCGCCATCCTCCGCGTCATCGCCCCCATCGTTTTTGCCCTTTTTCTCGGGTACTACATGGTTTTCGATTTCGGTCATCACCGTCTGATCATATTCCGGCTCCTGTTCGGCGGCATTTTTAATATAGGAAACGACGTTGTTGATCTCTTTATCAGAGACAAAACAGCCCTGTACCCGCAGCGGCTTGGACATGCCGATCGGGAAATACAGCATATCGCCCTTTCCCATCAGCTTTTCAGCGCCGCCCATGTCTAAAATGGTGCGGGAGTCTACCGCCGACGAGACCGCAAACGCGATCCGGCTGGGGATATTGGCTTTGATGATTCCGGTAATAACGTCGACAGACGGCCGCTGGGTGGCAATAATCAGATGCATGCCCGCCGCCCGGGCCATCTGCGCCAGCCGGCAGATGGAATCTTCCACCTCATTGGGCGCGGCCATCATCAGATCGGCCAGCTCGTCGATGATAATCACAATCTGCGGCATCGGGGTCAGATCTTCACGTTCTCTGCACAGCGCGTTATAAGACCCCAGATCGCGCACCGCGTTTTCAGCGAAAATCTTATAGCGCTTGAGCATCTCGGTTACCGCCCAGCCCAGCGCGCCCGCAGCCTTTCTCGGGTCGGTGACCACCGGCACCAGCAGATGGGGAATGCCGTTATAAACGCCCAGTTCCACTACCTTCGGGTCGATCATTAAAAGCTTGACCTCATCCGGCGTCGCCTTATACAACAGGCTGATGATGATCGAATTGATACAAACCGATTTTCCGGAGCCGGTGGCGCCGGCGATCAGCATATGCGGCATTTTGGCCAGATCCGCCACCGCGATATTGCCCGAGATATCCTTACCCAGCGCCGCGGTCAGTTTGGACTTTGACGATAAAAACGCCCCGGATTCCACAATCTCGCTCATGCTCACCAGCGAAGTCAGCCGGTTTGGAATCTCGATTCCCACCGCGGATTTCCCCGGGATCGGCGCTTCGATCCGCACTGCGCTGGCCGCCAGGTTCAGCGCGATATCGTCGGCCAGGTTGGTGATCTTGCTGATCTTAACGCCGGCGGAAGGCTGCAGCTCATATCGGGTGACCGCCGGCCCCCGGCTGATATCGGTGATTCGGGTTTCGACCCCAAAGCTGCGCAGCGTGTTGACCAGTTTTTCGGCGTTGGCTTTCAGCTCATCGCCAACCTGCGCTGAGTTGACCGACTGCGCCGGCTTCAGCAGCGACGCCGGCGGATACCGGTAAACTGCGCCGGCGGATTCCAGCTTGACCCCCGCGGCAGACTCGTCGCTTTTATTTTTAGTTTGTTTTTTACGCTTTTTCTCTTCAGTATCTTTATCTGATTCGCGCTTGACAATCTGCTCTAAATCTACCGGTTTTTTCTCCGGCGGGGCCGGCGGATCGTCGGCATAAGCCTCCATCAATTTTTTCTTTTTGTCGTCGTCCGGCGGGTCAGGCTGGTCAAAGACCGGCGACTGGGCGTGAACCGGATGCGCCGGCAGATCGCCCAGCGGCACATCGATATTAAACCGCGCTTCACGGCGGTGTTCCTCTTCCAGCCGCATGCGCTGGATTTTTTTGATCGGTTTGGAAGCGGTGGTAACCAGTGATTTCAGGGTCGTGCCGGTAATCAGCATCACCAAAACAAAAATCAGAATACACACCGTCACCCGCGCGCCGGTGCTGCCGAACAGGTATAAAAGCGGATAGCTGATCACGCTGCTTAAAAAACCGCCGCCTTTAAAATCAATACCGTTTTGATAGGCCTGGCCGATAAAGGACAAAAACGAGGTCTGCCCGATATCATGCGCAAACACCTCAATCGCCGCGCCGATCAGCGCGATCAGCCCGCAGGCTTCAACAATCTTGAGCCGGATATTGCTGTAGAGCCTGTCGAAAGCCAGCATCAGGGATATGTAACACAGCACCACCGGCAACAGGTAGGTGCACAGCCCGAACAGCCCAAACAGGAACGCATGCATATAAAACCACACGTTTTCGCCCCGTATCAACACCAGAAACAACAAAAAGACCGAGGCCGCAAACAGCAGCACCGCGCCGGCCTGCCGTTTGGCTTTGCCTGTCTGTTCGCGCTGGGCCGCGGTTTGCGCCGTCGCTGTCCTTGACGGCCCCCGATTCTTTTTTGCCGCCGGCTTTTTCTTTGCCGCCATTGTCTGATCCGTTCCTTTCCATAAAATCATGCCCCGTCGGAGCCGCCCTGCGCCCCGATCTGGTCATATAAATATGCAATCGCATCCCGCAGTGACCCGATCTGGTCAATCAACCCGCAGGCCACCGCCTCCTCGCCGCTGAGCACTGTCCCGATATCAGTAGCAAGCTCGGTGGTATTGTGCAGCATTTTGCGCAACTCGGCCTCGGTCACCCCGGAATGATCGCAGATAAATTTCACGATCCGATCCTGCATTTTCTCAAAATAGGAAT
>CALWVC010000005.1 GCA_944384865.1 uncultured Clostridia bacterium | reverse complement strand
ACCACCGTTTGTGATTTTGACTGTTTCAAGCGGCTTAAACTATCGTCTCAACTGAAATATCAGCATGAAACGGCGGAACGGCATATGGACGCCCAGGGTTTTTCCTATGACCGGATTGCAGCGCATCAGATGGCATTTCTGGTGACCGCCACCCAAAACAGGATACATCGGATGCCGGCGTATAACGACCGGCTGCGCGTCACCACCTGGAACAAGGGCGCACACGGCGTGCGGTATTACCGGGGTTTTAACTGGTATGACCAGACCGGCGCGCTGGTGATCGAATCCTGCAATGTGTATGTGCTGGTGGATATCCAGAGCCATAAGCCGCTGCGTCCCGACGCTTTTTTCGGCACAATGCGGGAATTTCCGACACGGGAAAATATGGCGACTACGCCGGAAAAGCTGCAGCTTCCAAAAATGATGCAGCCTACGGGAGAAAAGCGCATCACTTTCAGCCAACTGGATTTAAACCGCCATCTGAACAATGCGTTTTACGCCGATATCTTGCAGGATTTTCTGCCCGCGCAGCTGCAAACCCGGCCGGTAAAAGCTTTTCACATCGACTATCGGCACGAAGCCAGGCTGAACGACCGGCTGCAGATTTCGACGGCCACGGCAGGCGACACGGTTTATATCACCGCGGCCCACGACCGGGGCGAATGCTTTCGGGCAAGCTGTCTGCTGGGATGACGCAGATCTGACAGAACCGCAGAAACGATAAATCCGACAGGCCGCATACAGCCGTCTCCGGCGGCGATGAATAGCAAAAACCTGCACAATGTAAAACTATAAAAGCAAAACCCGGCGAAGCGCCCAGAACGCTTCGCCGGAAAATCTGATAAAACGTTTTTATATTGGTGTGCGCTGTATGAATTTACAGCAAAAACGCCTGCTATCACAAACCCCGGATCGCCGTGAACGCGCACAGCGGTTCGGTTTTTTAATCGCGCACGACGCCGAATCAATCCTCATCCAAATGCCGGCGCTTCCGGTTGGCACGTTCACTCTGTTTTTGCTGCTCTGCTGCCAGAAATTCGTCGATCAGCCGGCAATAATCTTCGGTCTGCAATAGTCCTTCGCTGCCACGGGACAATTTTTGCAGCGTGTTTTCCGTCATCATGCGCAGATTGCGCCGATCCTGCATTACAATCCAGAACAGCGCAGCGCACATAGCGATCAGCACCACATAAACAATCAGGCTGACGCCGAATACAATCTTGTATTGGTCGTTGGGCATTGGCATAAACAGCTGGGTCAGAATATGCAGCGATGCAAGCAATACCGCGCCACCTGCAATCGCGCTGCCCAGCCGGATTTTTTTCAAAAACAGCAATACATTCCCCGCTACCGCCGCAATGCACAGCACGATCATACCTGTCGTATACAGCTCTACATAGGAAATATCCGCCTCATAGGAAAGGCCGCCGGTCTGCTGGATCATTGCCTGCGCTTCGCGAATCCCACAATATAAAACGGCGGACAATATAAAATATATTGTGAAAATCGGAATCAGCACCCGCAAAAGCTTATAGAGCCGGCCGCCGGGGTGTCCCCATTTTTCCCCGGCCCAGACCCGGCGCTGCTGCTCCTGTTCCTCCAGATAATCCCGCAGCCGCTGCAGCTGCCGCTCGTATTCCTGCTGTTGTGCTTGATGCTCCTGCATCACATTCGCCGTCCTTTCCCTATCGGGCCTTTTTGCCCGTATGTACAGCCCGATGGCGCGCCGGCGCCGGCCGTTGTGTGGTTTAAACGCCGTCGTAATCCTGATCGACCTGAATGACTGCAAAATAGGTTTCATTCAGATCGTGAATTCGCATCTTCAGCTGGCGGATCAGATCTTGATCGGTCATTGAAAATTTTGCCGGGATCACCACATCGAAAATCACATTGGTATGTGTCGGGCCGCTGGTGATCCGAAAATCATGGATACGAAGCCGGGGATCAATCTCACCGACCAGCTTCTCCACCTGCTCCCGCAGCGCCGCCGTCTGGCCATCATCCACCGCCAGCGGGTCCATATGAATAGTGGCCTCGCAGCCGAACTTCTGCTTGAGCTCCATTTCAATCAGATCAATGGTATCATGGGCGCGCATAATGTCCAGATCGCCCGGAATCTCTGCATGCAGCGAGATCATCACCCGGCCCGGCCCGTAATTGTGCACAATCATATCATGCAGCCCGATAATCTCAGGGTGAGACAGCACCGTCTGCTGCACCGCCCGCACAAACGCCGGATCAGGCGCCTGACCCAATAACGGATTGATGGTATCCCGCGCGGACTTGATTCCGCCAAACATGATAAACCCGGCCACCAGGACACCGATGTAGCCGTCGATATTCAAACCGGCAAACCGGCTGACCAGCAGGCCAACCAGCACCGCCGCCGTAGCGGCGACGTCGCTGAGCGAATCGGTAGCCGCTGCCCGCAGCGCCGCCGAATCGATCCGCCGGCCCAAATTTCGGTTAAACAGGCCCATCCACAGTTTGATCAGAATCGATCCAATCAGAATACAAACCGAGACGATATGAAACTGTACCGGCGACGGTGTAATGATTTTTTCAATCGAACTGGTAAACAGCTCAAAGCCTACCAGAATAATAATAAACGAAATGACCAGCCCGGCGATATATTCCAATCGTCCATGGCCGAAAGGATGCTCTTTATCCCGCTTTTTGCCCGCCAACTTAAAACCCACCAGCGTAATGACCGAAGAGCCCGCGTCAGACAGGTTGTTAAACGCGTCGGCAACGATCGATATAGACGCAGTCAGCAGGCCGGCGACGCATTTCGCGCCAAACAGCAGCAAATTGAGTAAAATGCCGCAGATGCCGCCCAATGTGCCGTAACGGCGGCGCACCGCGGGATCTCTGGTCTGTTGATAGTCTTTTACAAACAGTTTCAAAAGCAGCGTCGTCATGCTTTGCATATTCCTTTCTGTAATCGCCGTGCATCGGGCAATTTCCCGAATGCACTACCCGTTTGCCGAATATACCGGACCTGGCAGACGTTTTCAGCGGCAGGCGCAGACCCGGCCGTGCCACATTCAGCATACCACGTTCAGCGATTTTTTTCAAGATAGATCAACAACACCGAAATGTCTGCCGGAGAAACGCCGGAAATCCGCGACGCCTGCCCGATATGGGCCGGTCGAATTTTCTGAAGCTTCTCCCGCGCCTCCAACCGCAGGCCGGAAATCGCCGTATAATCCAGATCTGCCGGCAATGTTTTCTGTTCCATCCGGCGGGCCTCTTTAATAGCTGCCGACTGCCGTCGGATATAACCTTCATAGCGGATGGCAGTCTGCACCTGTTCTAAAATCTCCGGCGGTATCGCCGGGCGGCCGGTATCCACCGGCGTCAGATCTGCATAGGAAACCTGCGGCCGTCGCAATAGCTCCGCCAACCGGATGCCGGTGGTCACCGGCGTGGTGCCACAGGCGGTCAGAATGGCGTTTAACTGCTCTGAAGGCGGGAACACCGTGGTCTGCGCGCGCTGCAGCTCCTGTTTTCGCAACGCCTGCCGGTTTTCAAACCGCGCCCACTGGTCGTCATGAATCAACCCCAACTGCCGGCCGGTGGCCATCAGCCGCTGATCGGCGTTATCCTGCCGCAACACCAGCCGGTATTCCGAACGGCTGGTCATCATTCGATATGGCTCGTTACAGCCTTTGGTCACCAGATCGTCAATCAGTGTGCCAATATAGGAATCGGCTCTGGACAGCACCAGCGGCGGGCGGCCCAGCAGCTTATGCGCGGCGTTGACCCCCGCGACAAGCCCCTGTACCGCCGCCTCCTCATAGCCGGAGGAGCCGTTGAACTGCCCTGCGCCATATAAACCGGGCAGATCGATAAATTCCAGCGTGGCATACAGCGCGGTGGGATCCGCACAGTCATATTCTATGGCATAAGCGGTGCGCATGATCTGCACCTGCTCCAGCCCCCGGATGGTGCGGTACATCTGCACCTGCACCTCCTCCGGCAGAGAGGAGGACATGCCCTGTAAATACAGCTCCTCGGTATGCAGCCCACAGGGCTCGATAAACAACTGATGCCGCTGTTTATCGGGAAAGCGCATGATTTTATCTTCAATGCTGGGACAATAGCGGGGGCCGATCCCCTCAATCCGCCCCGCATATAACGGTGAGCGGTGAATATTGTCTAAAATCACCTGCCGGGTCTGTTCATTGGTCCAGGCGATATGGCACACCGCCTTGTTGGCGGGCGGCGTCACCGTATCATATGAAAACGGCACAGGCGGCTCGTCGCCGGGCTGCACCTCCAGCTGCTCCAAATCTACGCTGCTGCGCAGCACCCGCGCGGGTGTACCAGTCTTGAACCGGCGCAGCGGAATTTGCAGCTTTTGCAGCGCTGCCGACAACCGGGTGGCAGCAAACATTCCATCCGGCCCGCCATTATAGCACACCTCGCCTACATAAATTTTGCCGCCGAGATAGGTGCCGGTGCATAAAATCACCGCCCGGCAGCGGTATTGCGCCCCCAGCTGCGTCGTCAGCAGCCATTGCGCCCCGTCGCGGACAAGATCGATGATCTCCGCCTGTTTCAGCAGCAGATGATCCTGCAGCTCCAGCGCATGTTTCATCCGCTCGGCGTATGCCCGGCGGTCGATCTGCGCCCGCAGGCTGTGTACCGCCGGCCCCTTGCCGCGATTGAGCATCCGGCTCTGAATCGAAGTCGCGTCCGCCGCGCGGCCCATTTCGCCGCCCAGCGCATCCAGCTCGCGCACCAACTGCCCCTTGGCTGTTCCGCCGATGGCAGGGTTACAGGGCAGATTGGCCACCGCGTCCAGATTGATGGTGAAGAGCATCGTCTTACAGCCCAGCCGTGCGGCGGCCAGCGCGGCCTCGATGCCCGCGTGACCCGCACCGATCACCGCAATATCCAATTCTCCGGCAAAATACTGCAAATCGAAAACCCTCCTTATAACAGCATATTCTTTAAAAGACGCCGGTCTGAAGCATATACCGGCGCAAAACGTGCGCAGAAAAACACAATTGCGCGCATCGCCCGTTGCGGATCTTCATGTGGCGGTTACCGCAGTCTGTCGTCGTATACCGCCCGCTCGCCGCCGATATATTTCGGCCTGGTTCGGGCGCAGACCAAATGCGCTGCACCGATCTGCCCGATTTCCAGCCGTAGCGGCACCGCCACCTCTTTCAGGTGCATACCGATCAGGGTATCTCCGATATCCATACCGGCGTCGGCACGAATATGCTCTACCGCCACCGGGTCAGTAAACGCATGATAAGCCGCAGTGGCAAACGACCCGCCTGCCTTTTTCTGCGGTACTGCATTCACCAGCGGCAGCCGTTCACGTTTTGCCACCGCCCGCTCAACAATCAGCGCGCGGTTCAGATGCTCACAGCACTGGGCCGCCAGATAGACGCCCCGGCTGTTCAATTCGTCATAAATACCCGAAAAGACCGCTGCCGCCACATGTTCATCAGAGTTGGTTCCGATGACGCCGCCGGCAACCTCGCTGGACGAACAGCCTACCACCAGAATATCGCCCTGTTGCAGCCCGGCTTTGTCACACAGCGCGGCACAGGCCGCTTTCGCGGTTTCATATAATTGCTGATTCATTGCGATACAATCCTTTCTCAATAAAAAACTGAAATCGGGCAGACCACCGTCTGCCCGACCCGGCTATCCGGACATTGCGCCGGTTAGATACTGATTTCATTGGCGATATTATATAGATTGGTATCAAACGGCTTGGTCATTTGCAGCGCCTCATAAATATCGAAATCGACAATCTTACTGTCGCGCATGGCCACAACACGGTTACCGATGCCTTTTTCCAACAGCTCTACCGCGTCATAGCCCATTTCGCTGGCGACCACTCGGTCACGCAGCGACGGGTTGCCGCCCCGCTGTACGTGGCCCAAAATCGTCGCTCTGGATTCAATGCCGGTAATCTCCTCGATCTTTTGCGCCAGCTCTTCTACATGGCCGACGCCCTCGGCAACCACAATGATAAAATGTTTTTTGCCGGATTTCTGGGTTTTACGCATTTTGGCAATGATCGAATCCAAATCATAGTGGACCTCGGGCACCAAAATGGCGGTTGCCCCCACGGCAATACCCGTTTCCAGCGCCAGATGGCCGGCGCCCCGGCCCATAACCTCTACCACCGAACAGCGCTCATGCGACTGCGAGGTATCGCGCAGACGGTCGATCATATCCATCGCGGTGTTCATCGCGGTATCAAAACCGATGGTATATTCGGTGCAGGCGATATCGTTATCGATGGTGCCCGGCAGACCGATGCAGGGCACGCCCCGCAAAGACAGATCTCTGGCGCCGCGGTAAGAACCGTCGCCGCCGATGACCACACAGCCCTCGATGCCATATTTCTGGCAGGTTTGTAAAGCCTTCTGCATGCCCTCTTCGGTTTTAAACTCCGGGCTGCGAGCGGTGTATAACACGGTGCCGCCACGGTGGATAATATCTGACACGCTGCGCAGATCCATTTCGCACAGATCGTCATAAATCAAACCGTTATAGCCCCGGCGAATGCCGTAAACCTTCATATTTTTCGCCAGCGCCGCGCGCACCACCGCGCGCACCGCCGCGTTCATCCCAGGCGCGTCGCCGCCGCTGGTCAGAACACCGATCGTTTTCATATATATCAAGCTCCTTTTAGGCAGTTTCTATCGTTATAGTCGAAAATACAATATTCTATATTATTATAGCACAATTCCCATCAGATGCAAGTGCTTTTTATGTTAAATCCCTATAAACCCGGCGTATACCGTCTGCACGAAGTTCAGGCACGTCAACGCCGGTCATATCGCTAATTGCAGCGCAGCGCACATAGCGCATCACACCACCAGTCGCAGCGCCGCATCTATCCCAGGCGGGCCGGCCGGCGACGACCGTGGCGAGTTTTGGCAGGCTGCATGCAGCCGGATACAAAAAAACCGCCCGGTATCTGAACAGACGCCGGGCGGTTTGGCCTCATAAATTTTATTTTACCAGCTCAATGATTGCCATCTCCGCTGCGTCGCCGCGGCGCGGACCGGTCTTGATGATTCTGGTATAACCGCCGTTGCGGTCGGCATAAGACGGGGCGATTTCGTTAAACAGCTTTACCACAACATCCTCTTTGGTTACAAACGCCATTACCTGCCGTCTGTTGTGCAGCGTGTTCTCTTTCGCAATCGTAATATATTTCTCGGCCATTGCGCGGACCTCTTTCGCTCTGGTCACAGTGGTTTCGATTCTGCCGTTTTCCAGCAAAAAGGTTACCATTGCACGCAGCATCGCTTTACGCTGGTCGCTGGTTCTGCCGAGCTTTCTTGTACCTGGCATTTCATTCACTCCTTTAGCGTCGTATCAAAACAATCTTGCCGCTTGGGGTTATTCTTCATCCCGGCGCAGCGAAAAGCCTAATGTGTCCAGCTTATTGATCACTTCTTCCAGTGATTTTCTGCCCAGATTACGCACCTTCATCATATCTTCTTCGGTTTTATTGGTCAGATCCTCCACCGTGTTAATCCCTGCGCGTTTCAGGCAGTTAAAGCTGCGGACCGAAAGGTCAAGCTCCTCAATGGTCATCTCAAGCACCTTTTCTTTACCATTATCGTCGCGCTCGACCATAATGTCTCCTTCAAAGGCTTCGTCGGAAAGATCGACGAACAGGTTCAGATGTTCAGTGAGCACCTTGGCGCCCAGCGAGACCGCCTCTTTTGCAGAGATGGTGCCGTTGGTCCATACCTCAATCGCAAGCTTGTCATAGTCGGTAATCTGACCGACACGGGTGTTTTCTGTATAATAATTCACCTTGGTCACAGGCGTGTAAATAGAATCCACCGGGATCACGCCGATCACCGGCTGCGCCTGTTTATTCTTTTCTGCGGCAACATAGCCTCTGCCCTTGTCCAGCGTCAGTTCCATAAACAGTTTGCCGCCTTCAGAGATCGAAGCAATGTGCAGATCGGGGTTTAAAATTTCCACCTCGGAATCACACTTAACCGACGCCGCGGTCACTTCACAGGGACCCTCCGCCTCAATATAACAGACCTTGGGACCGTCGCCGTGCAGTTTCGCGGTCAGACCCTTGATGTTTAATACGATCTCGGTCAGATCCTCTTTTACGCCGGGAATGGTGGAAAACTCATGCACCACGCCGTCGACCTTAATCGAGGTGACCGCCACGCCCGGCAGCGAAGAAAGCAGCACACGCCGCAGGCTATTGCCCAACGTAATACCATAGCCCCGCTCCAGCGGCTCAATGGTGAATTTTCCGTAGGTGCCGTCTGCTGAAAGATTTTCGGCTTCTACTCTGGGCTTCTCAATTTCGATCATTCAAAACCCTCCTTGTTGATGCAGGGCAACCCTGCAATGGGACGAACAGATAAAATGTCTGCCCGCCGGTTTTCGGGACGGATAAAATGTCCGCCCCATAAACAAACGTATATCCAAAAAAATCGGACAACAACGGATTATTTTGAATACAACTCGACGATCAGCGATTCCTCGACAGGGGTGTCGATATCCTCACGGGCGGGCAGGTTCAGCACCTTGCCGCTCTTGGTATCGTTATCTCTGGACAGCCAGTTCGGCGTCGGGCGGGAAGCATTGGCCTCGAGCACTGCCTTGATCTTCTCGCTGTCGAGACTGGATGAACGCACAGCGACTGTATCGCCCTCTTTCACCAGATAGGAGGGAATATTGACCTTTTTCCCATTCACGGTAAAATGATTGTGCAATACCAGTTGGCGGGCTTCCTTTCTGGAGGAAGCAAAGCCCAGTCTGTATACCACATTGTCCAGACGGCTCTCCAGCAGACGCAGCAGGTTTTCACCGGTTACGCCCTGACGGCGCTCCGCCTCCAGGAAATACATATGGAACTGGTTTTCCAGCAGGCCGTAGTAACGTTTCGCCTTCTGTTTCATTCTGAACTGGGTCGCATATTCTGAATTTTTCTTGCGGCCCTGGCCGTGCTGGCCGGGGGCATAGCTCCGTCTGCCGACCGAGCATTTATCCGAATAGCAGCGCTCGCCCTTCAAAAAGAGCTTTTCGCCCTCTCTGCGGCACAGTCTGCATACAGGACCTGTATATCTTGCCATATTCTTTGTCCCTCCTTAATTAAACCCGTCTTCTCTTGGGCGGACGGCATCCGTTGTGGGGGATGGGCGTCACGTCTTTGATCAGGCTGACCTCCAGGCCGGCGGTCTGCAATGCGCGGATCGCCGCTTCGCGGCCGGCGCCCGGGCCTTTTACATAAACCTCAACCGTCTTCAGGCCGTGTTCCATTGCCGCTTTCGCCGCGGTCTCAGCCGCAGTCTGCGCTGCAAAGGGTGTGGATTTTCTGGAGCCCCGGAAGCCCAGCTCGCCGGCGGACGCCCAGGAAAGCACGTTGCCCTTCACGTCGGAAATCGTAACAATGGTATTGTTGAAGGTCGACTGGATATGGGCGCAGCCGCGCTCGATATTTTTCTTTTCGCGGCGGCGGCGTGTCGTTGTCGTCTTTGTAGCTGCCATATTCTAAACCCTCTTTCTACTTTTTCTTGTTGGCAATGGTCTTCTTCGGACCCTTGCGTGTACGCGCGTTGGTTTTAGAGCGCTGGCCGCGCACGGGAAGACCCTTGCGGTGACGGGTCCCTCTGTAGCTGCCGATCTCAATCAGACGCTTGATATCAAAAGCGATATCGCGGCGCAGGTCGCCCTCCACCGTGACGTTGTGATCGATATATTCACGCAGCTTCGCCACGTCGTCGTCTGTCAGATCCTTGACGCGGACATCTGGATTTACGCCGGTCGCCGCCAAAATATCATTGGAGGTCTTTCGGCCGATACCGTAAATATAGGTAAGACCGATCTCCACTCTTTTATCTCTGGGTAAATCAACACCGGAAATACGTGCCATTCTTTAATACACCTCCGTTAATGCGCGGGCTTAGCCCTGACGCTGCTTATGCTTGGGATTTTCACAGATGACCATGACTTTTCCCTTGCGTTTGATAACCTTGCATTTTTCGCACATCTTTTTTACAGAAGGCCTGACCTTCATCTGAATCATTCCTTTCATGCAACATACAAACCGGCCGGCGGCCTGTTTGTATCATTTGGAGCGCCAGGTGATGCGCCCCTTGGTCAAGTCATAAGGCGACATTTCCACCGTCACCTTGTCGCCCGGCAGTATCCGGATAAAGTTCATTCGCAGTTTACCGGATATGTGGGCTAAAATAACGTGTCCGTTTTGCAGTTCCACTTTAAACGTGGCGTTGGGCATCGCCTCTACCACTGTGCCCTGCAATTCGATATTATCCGCTTTGGACATGCTGTTGTGACCATCCTTTCGTACAAAAGCGGGCGGCCCGTTTTTTGCCGTCTCCGCCGGAAACCGGAATCAGCCCCGGCTGATCCCTTCTTCTGATAACGCCGCCTGCCTTAATGCGCGGCGCAGTGCACGATTTGCGACGCGCCGTTCCGGCGTCAAAACCGGCCCGACCGCCAGCAGATGTCTGGCGTTTTTTCGTTTTGGGTTGTTCAGCCGCCGTTTCCGGCCGTCGCTGCAAAGCACCCGGCCGTCAGGCGCGGCGCCGACCACCGCGTAATAAATGCCCCGGTCTTTACCCGCCGCCGAAATCACGACGCTGCCAACCTCGTATACCGGCTCCATCAGAGCCGGGTGAGAATCACCGGGCCGTCGCCGGTGATCGCCACACTATGCTCGAAATGCGCCGACAGGCCGCCGTCCGCTGTGACCACCGTCCAGCCGTCCGGCCGGGTGATCACCTCGGGGCCCTTCTGGTTGATCATAGGCTCAATGGCCAATGTCATGCCCGCCATCAACCTCACGCCGTGCCCGCTGTGCCCGTAATTGGGAACCTCGGGCGCTTCGTGAAGGCTCGCGCCTACTCCGTGACCCACAAACTGCCGTACCACCGAGTAACCGCGGGCCTGCACATACCCCTGGATCGCGGCGCCGATGTCGCCGATTCTGCCGCCTGCCTGCGCCATTTTGATGCCTTCATACAGGCTCTCTTCTGTCACAGCCATCAGCCGCTCCGCCTCGGGGGAAACATCTCCCGCCGCGAAAGTGGCGGCATTATCGCCGTTATAGCCTTCAAACACCGCGCCCAGATCCACGCTGACAATATCGCCCGCGTGAACGATCCGCTTTTTGCTGGGTATGCCGTGGATAACCTCATTGTTTATGGATATGCATGCGCTTGCGGGAAAGCCGTTATAATGGAGAAACCCCGGCGTCGCCCCCTGGCTTTTGATATAATCATAAGCCACTTTGTCAAGCTCATAGGTGGAAACCCCCGGCTCCACCGCCTCGCCCACAAGCTGCAGTGCTTTGGCCGAAATTCTGCCGGCCTCGCGCATGACCTTCAGTTCACGCGCGGTTTTCAGCACAATCATGCTTCATCCTCCAACGCCTGCAACGTCAGCGCGGTGGTATCCGCCACCTGCTCCTGACCCTGCACGACTCTTAGCTTGCCGGTTTTCTGGTAGTATGCTTTCAGCGGTTCGGTCTGCGCATGGTAGACCTGCAACCGTTCCTGCACCACTTCGGGGCTGTCATCTTTCCGGATGACCAGCCCGGCGCCGCAATGATTGCAGACGCCCTCTTTTTCCGGCTTTTTATATTCCAGATGATAGCTCGCGCCACAGCCCGGGCAGACCCGCCGCCCGCTCATCCGCTGCACGATCTGATCGTCTGACACGTGAATTTCAATGACCCGGTCGATTGCAACGCCCATTTCGTCCAGCGCCTGTGCCTGGGGAATGGTCCGGGGAAATCCATCCAGAATAAACCCGTTTTTGCAATCGTCCTGCGCCAGCCGGTCCCGGATGATGCCAATAACCACCTGGTCGGGAACCAGCTGCCCCGCGTCCATATAAGCTTTGGCCTGTTTGCCCATCTCGGTTTCGGCTTTCACCGCCTCGCGGATGATGTTGCCGGTGGAGATGGTCGGAATCCCCAGCTTTTCACTGATGATCTCCGCCTGCGTGCCTTTGCCGGCGCCCGGCGCGCCTAATAAAATCAGCTTCATACCGTTTCCCTCCGGATTAATCCAGGAAGCCCTTGTAATGCCGCATCATCATCTGGGATTCCAGCTGTTTGACCGTATCAATGGCTACACCCACCACGATGATAATCGAGGTGCCGCCCAGCGGTACGTTGATCTGGCTGAACTGACCCACCACAATGGGCAGAATGGCGATCACGCCCAGGAAAATCGCGCCGATCAGCGTTACGCGCTTCAGGATTTTCTGCAGATAGTCCTGCGTGGGCTTGCCGGGACGGATACCCGGAATCGCGCCGTTGTTTTTACGCAGATTGTTCGCCATTTCCACCGGGTTATATTGAATGGTGGTATAGAAAAACGCAAAGGCGATAATCAGCGCGAAATAGATGATCGCATACATCCAGCTGTCGTAGCTGAACAGGCTGAGCACCTTATACCAGCCGTTGTCGGTAGCGCTGGTGCCCATAAAGGCCAGAATCTGCGTCGGGATCATCAAAATCGAGCTGGCGAAAATGATCGGCATAACGCCGGACATATTCACCTTTACAGGCAGGTGGGTGTTCTGGCCGCCATACTGCTTTCTGCCCACCACCCGCTTGGCATACTGCACCGGAACACGGCGCTCGGCCTCGTTCATCCAGACGATAAACACGATGGTCGCCAGCAGGATCAGCAGAATCACAATGACCTGCACATAATAATTCAGTTCGGTAAAATAGTGCCACAATGCAGCAATACCGGTGGGAACCCGGGAAATGATACCAGCGAACAGCAGAATCGAGATGCCGTTGCCGATGCCCTTTTCATCGATTCGCTCGCCCAGCCACATCATCAACGCAGAACCTGCGGTGAAGCACAAAATAATAACGATGGCTGAGAATACGGTTTCCCAGGTGGTAGACGCATTGATATAACCGCTGGCGTGCAGCCACCACCAATACCCCGCGCCCTGGGCCAGGCCCAGAATAACCGTTGCGAACCGGGTATATTTGGCGATGCGTTTTCTGCCCTCTTCGCCCTCTTTGGCAATTCTTTCAAGGGGCGGAATCGCAACGGTCAGCAGCTGCATGATAATCGAAGCGTTGATATACGGCGTTACCGACATTGCAAACAACGCGCCGTAATCCATCGCGCCGCCGGTCAGAATGCTCAGGTAGTTGAAAAAGTCACCCGCATTGGCAGCCTGCATCCCGCTTTTCAACGCTTCCACGTCGATAAACGGGACAGGCAGAACCGAACCGATCCGGAAAATCAGAATGATCAGCAGTGTGAACAGGATTTTCCGGCGAAGCTCGGGAACCCGCCAGGCGTTACGAAGGGTTTCCAGCATTTAAACCACCTCTGCCTTTCCGCCGGCATTTTCGATCTTCTCCTTTGCAGAAGCGGAGAATGCAGCCAGCTGAACAGTGAGCTTCTTTGTGATTTCGCCGTTTGAAAGAACCTTGACGCCATCCTGTGCTTTAGAGATGATACCCGCGTCTAACAGCGCTTTGGTGTCTACCACGGCGCCGTCTTCGAATTTATTCAGATCGCGTACCGAGATCGTTACGATGTTCTTTGCAAAGATATTGTTGAACCCTCTTTTCGGCACCCGACGAGCCAGCGGCATCTGACCGCCTTCAAAACCGGGGCGCACATTCCCGCCGGAACGCGCCTTCTGGCCTTTATGGCCCTTGCCTGCCGTCTTTCCCTGCCCTGAACCGGCGCCGCGGCCGATCCGTTTGCGCTCTTTGGTAGAACCGGCAACGGGAGAAAGCTCATGCAATTTCATAGTTTCGCACCTCCTTGCTTACGCTTCAGTTACTTCAACCAGGTGAGATATTTTTGCGATCTTGCCTCTGGTCTGGGCATTGTCAGGCTGCACGGTGGTGCTGCCGACTTTATGCAGCCCCAACGCGGCTGCGGTCGCAATTTGTTTTTCTTTACTTCCGATCAGGCTTTTCTTTAATGTGATTTTAAGGCTCGCAGCCTTATTGTCCTTTGTTGCCATACCGCTTGCCTCCTCTTATTTGCCCAGGATTTCCTGCACAGACTTGCCGCGCACCGAAGCGACCTGCTCTGCGCTGCGAAGCGATGCAAGACCCTGAATGGTGGCGCGAACCACGTTGCAGGGGTTATTGGAGCGGAGCGCCTTGGTGCGGATGTCTTTAATGCCGGCCGTTTCAATGACCGCACGGGCCGGGCCGCCGGCGATAACGCCGGTACCGGGCGCGGCGGGCTTCATCAAAACTCTGCCTGCGCCGAAAGTGCCGATGACCTCATGGGGAATGGTCGTCCCTTTCAGGGCCACATGCACCAGATTTTTCTTTGCGTCTTCACAGCCTTTGCGGATCGCCTCGGAAAACTCGCTTGCCTTGCCGATGCCGAAGCCGACGGTTCCGTTGCCGTCGCCGACTACGACCAGCGCGGACAGCTTCATGATCCGGCCGCCTTTGACCGTTTTGGAAACACGCTTGACCGCGACCACACGTTCCTGCAGATCCATTGTTGATGCGTCAATATTCGCCAAAGTGAATTCCTCCTTTTTAGAACTTGAGGCCGCCCGCACGGGCACCTTCGGCCAGCTCTTTGACGCGGCCGTGATAGATATAACCACCGCGGTCAAACACGACCTCGGTAATGCCTTTTTCAACTGCTCGTTCCGCGACGGTCTGACCAACCTTGCGGGCAGCTTCCTTGTTTCCGCCGTTGCCCTCAAAACCTGCTTCGACAGTGGACGCGGACACCAGCGTGGTACCGGTCGTATCGTCGATCACCTGGGCGTAAATGTTGCTAAGAGAGCGGAATACATTCAGGCGGGGTCGGGCTGCTGTGCCGCTGATCTTGTTGCGGACACGCCGGTGTCTTTTCAGACGAGCCTTTTGGGTATCTGGTCTGTTAACCATAGTTCATGCACTCCTTTACTTATTTCTTAGCGCCCTTGGCGGCTTTACCTTCCTTGCGGCGGATATGCTCATCAGCATATTTGATGCCTTTGCCCTTATACGGCTCGGGCGGCCGTTTCTCGCGGACTTCAGCCGCAAACTGACCCACCTTCTGCTTGTCAGGACCGCTGATGATAATGCTGTTGGGATTGGGTACGTCGATGGTGATACCATCGATTTCATCGACCTTGACCTGGTGGGAATACCCCAGGTTCATCACCAGCGTCTTGCCCTGTTTCGCAGCACGATAGCCGACGCCGTTGACCTCTAACTCTTTTTTATAACCGTTGGTCACGCCCTCGACCATGTTCGCCAGCAGCGAACGTGTCAGGCCGTGCAGCGCACGGTTCTGCTTCTGATCGTCAGGACGGGTCACCAGCAATTCGCCGTTCTCGATCTTGATCGTCATATTGGGGTGTACAACCTGGGTCAGGGTGCCTTTCGGGCCCTTAACGGTTACGGTTGTGCCATCCAGCTTGACTTCTACGCCGGCGGGAATAACCACCGGTTTTTTGCCTATACGTGACATTCCATAACCTCCCTTACCATACGAAAGCCAGGACTTCGCCGCCGATATGGTTCTTGCGAGCCTGCTTGTCTGTCATAACGCCCTGCGATGTGGAAACGATCGCAATGCCCAGACCTCTCATTACCTGCGGCATATCTTCTACGCCGGAATAGATGCGCAGACCGGGCTTGGATACCCGACGCAGGCCCTGCAATACCTGAGACTTGTTCTGGCCGTATTTTAACTGAATGCGGATCAAACCCTGTTTTCCGTCGTCGATCACGGAAAAGCTTTTTACATAACCCTCGTCCACCAGAATCTGGGCAATTGCCTTCTTCATCTTGGACGCGGGGATATCAACCGAATCGTGTTTTGCGGAATTCGCGTTGCGAATTCTTGTGAGCATATCAGCGATTGTATCGGTTACTTGCATGCCGTCAACCTCCTTTGCAGATACTTTCGTTTACCAGCTGGCTTTCTTCACGCCGGGGATTTCACCCTTATAGGCGAGCTCTCTGAAACAGATACGGCAAATGCCGTATTTGCGAAGATAAGCATGCGGTCTGCCACAGATTTTACATCTGTTATAAGCTCTTGTTGAAAACTTTGCAGCTCTCTTCTGCTTGATTTTCATGGATGTCTTAGCCAAATGTAATTCCTCCTTACTTCGCAAACGGAGCGCCCATCAGAGTCAGCAGCTCTCTGGCTTCTTCGTCGGTATTGGCGGTGGTGATAAAGGTAATATCCATACCGCGGACCTTATCGATTTTATCGTAGTCGATCTCAGGGAAGATCAGCTGCTCTTTTACGCCCATGCTGTAGTTGCCCCGGCCGTCAAAGGAGTTGGGATTGATCCCTCTGAAGTCCCGGACGCGCGGCAGCGCAACCGAGAACAATCTGTCGATAAATTCATACATTCTGTCGCCGCGCAGCGTGACCTTCACGCCGATGGGCATGCCCTCGCGCAGCTTGAAGTTTGCAACCGATTTCTTGGCGTTGCAGACCACCGGTTTCTGGCCGGTGATTGCCGCCAGGTCGGCAGAGATCGCGTCGATGACCTTGGAATTATCCCGGGCGTCGCCGCAGCCGACATTGATGACAACTTTATCGAATTTCGGGATTTGCATGACGCTTTTATATTCGAACTTTTTCATCAAAGCCGGTGCGATGTCTTTTTTATACAGGTCTTTCAGTCTTGGCATCTGTCATGTTCCTCCCTTTTCACAGTGTTGCGCCGCATTTTCTGCAAATGCGGATCTTTTTGCCGTCTTTATCGAACTGATGCCCGACGCGGGTCGGCTTTTTGCATTTCGGGCAGACAGGCTGCACCTTGCAGGCATACAGCGCGCCCTCGGCCTTCACGATGCCGGAGGGATCGCCCGCCTTGCGGGGCTTGACATGTTTGGTGACCATATTGCGTTTTTCCACGATCACTTTGCCCTCTGCCGGGCTGACCTGCAGCACCTTGCCGGTCTTGCCCTTATCTTTACCGGACATGATCATAACCTCATCGCCGGTTTTCACATGAACCTTTTTCATTTTCCGGTCCCTCCCTTACAGTACTTCGGGAGCCAGCGACAAAATCCGGACATAGTCCTTCTCGCGCAGCTCTCTGGCAACCGGCCCAAAGATACGGGTTCCTCTGGGGGTTTTGTCGTCGCGGATCAGAACCGCGGCGTTTTCATCAAAGCGGATATAGGTGCCGTCGTCGCGGCGCAGCCCTTTGCAGGAGCGAACGACTACCGCCTTGACAACATCGCCTTTTTTTACGGTGCCGCCGGGCGCGGCCTTTTTGACCGAAGCAACCACAACGTCGCCGATATTTGCATACCTCCGACCGGAGCCGCCCAACACCCGGATGCACATGATTTCTTTGGCACCGGTGTTGTCGGCAACCTTGAGGTAACTCTGTTGCTGTATCACAGTAGGTTCCTCCTTTATTTCGCCTTCTCGATGATCTCAACCAGCCGCCATCTCTTGTCTTTAGACAGCGGGCGGGTCTCCATAATGGAAACACGGTCGCCGACGCCGGCCTGGTTGCTCTCGTCGTGTACTTTCAGTTTCACGGTTTTCTTGACGATCTTGTTGTAAAGCGGATGCTTTACATTATCCATAATCGCCACAACAATGGTTTTATCCATTTTATCGCTGACAACAGTACCAACTCTGGTTTTTCTGAGATTTCTTTCGCTCATATCTGCATCCTCCCTCTTTAAGCGTTCTTGCTGTCTGCAAGGTGTTTCGCGGTGATGATGGTATTCACCCGCGCGATATCCTTTTTCACAGCCTTGATACGCATGGGATTGTCGAGCTGGTTGATGGCGAGCTGAAAGCGCAGGTTAAACAGCTCTTTTTTCAGCTCTGCCAGCTTTTCATTCAGCTCCGCAACGGAAAGATCTCTGATTTCACTTGCTTTCATTTCTGCTCACCGTCCTGTTCCTGCTTGGTCACAAATTTACACTTGATGGGCAGCTTGTGCATCGCCAGGCGCATCGCCTCCCGGGCCAGCTCCTCGCTGACGCCGCCGATTTCAAACAGCACTCTGCCCGGTTTGACCACCGCAACCCAGTATTCGGGAGAACCTTTACCGGAACCCATACGGGTCTCGGCCGGTTTCTGGGTGATCGGTTTATCCGGGAAAATCTTGATCCAGACCTGACCGCCACGTTTGATGTAACGGGTCATGGCGATACGCGCCGCCTCGATCTGGTTGGAGGTGATCCATGCCGGCTCCAGCGCCTGCAGGCCGTAATCTCCGTAAGTGACCTTATTGCCCCGCAGCGCCTTGCCTTTCATCCGGCCTCTCTGCACTCTGCGGAACTTGACACGTTTGGGCATTAACATCAGCGTCTGCCTCCTTCCCGGCGTCTGGGCGCCATCTGAACCCGTTTGGCGGATTTCAGCACTTCACCCGTATAAATCCAGATCTTTACGCCGATCTTGCCATAAGTGGTGTTTGCCTCGGCAAAGCCGTAGTCGATATCGGCACGAATGGTCTGCAGCGGAATGGTTCCCTCATGATAGTGTTCGCTGCGGGCAATTTCCGCGCCGCCCAACCGGCCGGACACCTGGGCTTTGATACCCTTGGCGCCCAGTTTCATGGTCCGCCCGATCGCCTGCTTGACAGCACGACGGAAGGAGATACGCTTTTCCAGCTGCGCCGCGATGTTTTCAGCGACCAACTGCGCGTTCAGATCCGGGTTTTTGACTTCAACAATATTGATAACCACCGGCTTGCCCAGTTTTTTCTGGCACTCCGCCTTCAGTTTTTCGATCTCAGAGCCGTTTCTGCCGATGACGATGCCCGGCTTGGCGCAATGGATAAAAATCCGGACTCTGGTTGCGTCCCGCTCGATTTCGATGTGGGGAACGCCCGCGCCATACAGCTTGTTCTTTAAGAATGTTCTCAATTTATAATCTTCGACCAGCGTATCGCCGAACGCAGCGTCGCTTGTAAACCAGCGGCTGCTCCAGTTTTTGATTACGCCGACCCGTAAGCCGTGGGGATTGACTTTCTGGCCCATTCTGGTACCTCCTTACCTGTTATTCTTTCTCCTTGAGCACAAGGGTAATATGCGAAGTTCTCTTTAAGATGCGGTAGCCTCTGCCGTGGGCGCGGGGACGCATTCTCTTCAGAATATGTCCGCCCGGACCGACGTGGCATTCCGCCACGTAGAGGTTTCCGGTTTCCATATGATGATTGTTCTCAGCGTTTGCCATCGCTGATTTCAAAAGTTTTTCCAGATACTCGCATGCGGCCTTAGGCGTATGGCGGAGAATAGCCATTGCTTTGTCTGCCGGCTGGTTCCGAATCAGGTCCAGCACAATCTGCACCTTTCTCGGGGAAATGCGGGCGTTTCTCAAGATTGCCCTCGATTCCATAATCCTTTCTCTCCTTTCGGCCGTTATTTACCTGTTGTTTTTGCGCCTGCGTGGCCCTTAAATGTCCGCGTAGGTGCGAATTCGCCCAGCTTATGGCCAACCATGTCTTCGGTAACATAGACCGGAACATGCTTTCTGCCGTCATGCACCGCAAAGGTGTGTCCTACAAAGTCCGGGTAGATGGTGGAGGCGCGGCTCCATGTTTTCAGGATTCTCTTTTCACCCGCTTCGTTCATCTCCTGTACCCGTTTGAGCAGCACCGGTTGAACGTAAGGGCCTTTTTTCAAGCTTCTACTCATTGCAAAATTGCTCCTTTCGTTCGTTTATTTCGCGTTGCGGCGTTTTACGATATATTTATCGCTGGCCTTATGCTTGTCGCGTGTCTTATAACCCAGAGCAGGCTTGCCCCAGGGGGTAACGGGACCGGGCCGGCCGATGGGCGATTTGCCCTCGCCGCCGCCGTGGGGGTGGTCGCAGGGGTTCATAACCGAACCGCGCACTGTCGGCCGCCAGCCCATATGGCGTTTGCGTCCCGCTTTACCGATATTGACATTTTCATGCTCGACGTTGCCGACCTGGCCGATGCTGGCCATGCAGTTGGCAGGAACGTTACGCAGCTCACCAGAGGGCAGACGCAACAGCGCCAGGCCGTTTTCCTTGGCCATCAGCTGCGCCTGGTTGCCGGCTGAGCGGGCCAGCTGGCCGCCTTTGCCGGGATACAGCTCGATATTGTGCAAAAACGTACCCACCGGAATGTTGTTCAGCGGCAGTGCATTGCCGGGAACAATGTCCGCAGACGGACCGTTTTCAACGGTGGCGCCCACAGTCAGACCCACCGGCGCTAAAATATAGCTTTTCTCGCCGTCTTCATATTCGATCAGCGCGATATGCGCCGAGCGGTTGGGATCATATTCGATGGTCTTGACTGTCGCTTTAACGCCGAACTTGTTGCGTTTGAAATCGATCAGTCTGTATTTTCTGCGGTTTGCGCCGCCACGGTGCCGAACCGTAATCCGGCCATAGCTGTTGCGCCCGTTGGTGGTTTTCAGCGGGGCCAGCAGGCTGCGCTCGGGGCCGCCTTTATGAAGAGAAGAATAATCAATCACCGTCATGCCGCGTCTGCCGGGCGTTGTCGGCTTATAATGCTTCACTGCCATGTGTTTCACACTCCTTAAACTGGCTTTGCGGGGTCT
>CALWVC010000004.1 GCA_944384865.1 uncultured Clostridia bacterium | reverse complement strand
GTTGAGCACATATTCGTTTTCAAACCGGTCGTTGTTGATATCGCCCCGCACCAGCAGCGTCGCGCCCGGCTTGATGTGCGCCAGCGTTTTATATTCGCCCTCGGTCACAAAGCTTTTCAATATGTAAGAACCGGTATAATCGGTGATATACATCGTCACAATATACCGGCCGCCGCTGCGGGTCTTGATGGCGTCGGTCTTGAACACATCGCCCCAGACGGTCACTGTTCCAAGCTCCGGCGTGATCTCCCCGATCGGCGTCGGTCTGGATTTGATCGGCGGGCCAAACACCGGCTTCAAGCTGTCAGGATAATAAGGCAGATTGTCCGGCGGCGGCGCTGTACGCGGCGCGTCCTCCTGCGCCTGCTGCGCTTTTTTCTGCTGCTGCAGCTTCTCGATCTGACGCTGTTCCGCCTGCTGCGCATCCTGCGCGCACATTTCAGCCGTGGCTTCGGTCACCCCGGTAAATACAATCTGCGGCGTAATCGAAAAATGCAGCGACAGCCATTCTTTGATTTTTTGTTCGGTCTGTTGTGCCTGGATCATCTCCAACCCGCCGTGCTGCAATGAAATGGTCAGCGTCTGCCCGTCATATGTGCATACCGCACCATCAAAAAAACCGTTAAGCCTGGGATTTTTCCGGCGCAGCAACAGCAGCAGATCGTTACAATATGACCCTTCAAAGGGCAAATGCTCATAAATGACGCTGATACGCGCCATCGACAGCGACAGCGCCTGCTGAAGCGCCTGCTCCAGTTTCTGCTGCTCCGCATAGGAAATATAAGCATCGCTGAACACTTCCAGCTGCATCTGCCGATGTTCCCGGACAATGTGGCAGCCTGAAACCCGCAGCTGTCCATAGTCCTGCAACAGCGCCTGATCGGTCAGATAGCCGCCGAAAAGCTCTGAAAATAACATTTGTGACATAAATGAAAAAACCCTTTCCCACACAACGCGGCCCCATCGTCAAATCGATGCGGGCTAAACCGCGCCCAACCGCATCATCATACCGTCAGACGTCTGTTTGTGCCATTTAGGCTGCCCTCTGTCAGCAGACCGCCGGCGCCGGCTGATACGGTTGCCTTTATAATTCCTGAATCTCCTGCATCAGCAGATCAAACAGCTGATGTTCTTCTACCTTTTTGATAATCTTCCCCTTTTTAAACAACAGCCCGCAGCCATCGCCGCCGGCAATGCCGATATCGGCCCCAGCCGCCTCGCCCGGGCCATTCACAGCACAGCCCATCACTGCCACCGTAATCGGCTTGTCACAGTCTTTGAGCGCCTGTTCCACCCGGTTTGCCAGCGCAATCAGATCGATTTTGGTTCGCCCACAGGTCGGACAACAGACAATATTCACGCCAAATCTGCGCACACCGCAGGCCGCCAGAATATCCCGTGCCGCAGCCACCTCCCGCACCGGATCGTCGGTCAGCGATACCCGCAGGGTATCGCCGATGCCCGATAGCAGCAACCCGCCGATGCCCGCGGCGGATTTCACCAGCCCCATGCGCGCCGTTCCCGCCTCGGTTACGCCCAGATGCAGCGGATAATCGGTCTGCTGTGCCGCCAGTTTATAAGCGTCAAACATCAACTGTACATCCGACGCTTTCATCGATAATACAATATCGTCAAAACCAAACCGTTCCAGCAGCGACGCGTGATACATCGCGCTTTCTACCAGCGCCTCGGCGGTTACCCCGCCGTATTTTTGCAGAATATGCTTTTCAACAGAACCGGAATTGACGCCGATACGAATCGGAACACCCGCCTCTTTACATTTTTCCGCCACCGCCCGAACCGGATCGTCGCCGCCGATATTGCCCGGATTGATCCGGATTTTATCCGCGCCCGCGTCAACACAGGCCAGTGCAATGCGGTAATCAAAATGAATATCCGCTACAATCGGAACCCGCACCGCCGCTTTCAGCGCCGCAATCAGCGGCACGTCCCGCAGCGTCGGGACCGCCGCCCGGATCATTTCACAGCCCGCATCCTCCAGCGCTCTGGCCTGTTCCACATTGCCGGCGATATCCGCCGCCGGCCGGTTCAGCATCGACTGAATCGCCACCGGCGCGCCGCCGCCAATCGAAAGCTTTCCAATTTGAACCCGTTTTGTATAAGCAGCCATGCCGGCCTCCCCTTTTCACTGTGCTACCATAAAAGCTTTGCCCTGTCAAAACAGCGCCCAGACATCCTTAAACAAAATCACGACCATCAGCACCAGCAATACCGCCATGCCGATCGCGTGCACCATACCCTCTTTTTTCGGGTCGATGGGTTTCCCTCGAATCCATTCAATGATTAAAAACAGAATCCGGCTGCCGTCCAGCGCCGGTACCGGCAGTAAATTGAAAATTCCCAGATTAATGGTGATCAGCGATAAAATTCGCAGCAGATAGATGAACCCGTCCACACCATTGACCGCTATACTTGATACCGCGCTGGACATCATGCTCGTAACACCAACCGGGCCGGAAATATCATTGAGCCCATATTTTCCGGTCAGCAGATCGCCCAACGACATCCAGACCAGCCGCCCCATTGAAAGGGTGCGGTTAAAGCTCTCGCCAATGATACCGAAAAATCCGGCATCCACCGGCTCGACCCAAAAATCCAGTTCGATAAAGCTTCTGCCGTCCTGCTCCTGCATATCAAATTGCACAGCATCCAGCGTTATATTCTCTCCATCCCGCTTGACCTGCATGGATACCACGCCGTCTTCATCACTGGCCAGCATATAGCTGATATCGTCTGAAGAAAAAATATGCCGGTTGTTGATTTTTAAAATCCGATCTCCGACCTGTAACCCCTGTCCGGTATTTGATACAGCGTGATCGTCAAACCGGCTGATGGTGGTAGACGCCAGATTATTAGATTGAATCGAAACAATGGTCAGCATGATCAAAAAACCCAGAATCAGATTAAACACCGCGCCGGCAGCGCAGATGATGATCCGTTTATAAACCTTGGCGTTTCCAAACGCCCTGGGATCCTCGCTCTGGCCATCCTCCCCCTCCATCGCGCAATAGCCGCCAAAAGGCAAAATCCGAATCGCATACAGTGTTTCGCCCTTTTGAAATTTGAAAATCGCCGGCCCAAACCCGATGGCAAACTGATTGACCCGCACTTTAAACAGTTTGGCAAACAAAAAATGCCCGAATTCATGAATAAAAATAATCAGGCCAAAAATCAAAATCGCCACCAACACCGGCCAGACCATATTCCATATATTTAAAACCGTATCGATGACCGTCACCTCCCGGCGTAATATTCCCGCACCATCCTGCGCGCATCCGCATCTATACGCAGAAGATCGTCTGTATCAGAATATGCCCCCGAAAAGCCGTCATATGCACGCTGCGCCCACTCGGCAATCTCCAAGAATCCGATCCGGTCCTGCAAAAACAGCCGAACCGCCTCTTCATTGACGGCATTCACCGCCGCCGGCGTCACGCCGCCCTTGCGAATCGCCTGCCGGCAGACAGACAAACAGGGGAAATTCTGCTCATCCGGCGGATAAAAGGTCAGTTTCGCAATGTTCGTCAGATCCAGCGCCGCCGCCGGAGACGGCTGCCGCCGCGGCCAGGTCAGCGCATACTGAATCGGAATCCGCATATCCGCCACGCCCATCTGCGCCATCACCGAATGGTCGGTATATTCCACCATCGAATGCACAATACTTTCCCGATGGATCACCACATCAATCTGCTGTTCTGGCAACCCGAACAAATGCACTGCCTCGATCACCTCGAAGCCCTTATTCATCATGGTCGCACAGTCAATGGTGATTTTTTGACCCATATTCCAGTTGGGATGCCGCAGCGCCTGCGCCGCCGTTACTCCGGCCAGTTCCGCTTTGCTCTTTCCGAAAAACGGCCCGCCGGATGCTGTCAGAATAATTCGGTTTACATCTTTTCGATCGTTGCCCTGCAACGCCTGAAACACCGCCGAATGCTCAGAATCCACCGGCAGAATCCGCACACCCTTTTGCCGCGCCAGTTCCATGACCAGATCACCGCCGGCTACCAGCGTTTCCTTATTTGCCAGCGCAATATCTTTACCTGCCCGAATCGCCGTCACCGTCGGCAGCAGCCCCGCCATGCCCACCAGCGCATTGAGCACCATGTCCACCTGTGCAAGCTGCACCGCTTCCAACAGTCCCTGCGTGCCTGACAACACCTTCGTGTTCGTATCTGCAACCCGGATTTGCAGCGTTTTCGCCGCCGCCGGATCCACCACGACCGCCAGCGCCGGATGAAACTGCCGAATCTGCTGTTCTAGCAGTTGCACATTATGAAACGCAGTAAGGGCCGCAACGGAAATTCCGTGCAGCCGCGCAACGTCGAGACTCTGTTTTCCGATCGAGCCTGTGGAGCCTAAAATACAAAGGGTCATTGCCATTTACCTCTTAAACCGCCGTCCGAACAATGAACGGAATATATTGCACCAGCAAAAACAAAAACGGCGATACTAAAATCACACTGTCAAACCGGTCCAGCATCCCCCCGTGTCCGGGGATAATGTGGCCGTAATCTTTAATATAGCAGGCCCGCTTGATACAGGAAAAAGCAAGATCACCGATCATGCCCACAATGGAGCAGGCAACCGCGCTGATCACCAGCCACACCCATTGCACACCGCCATCCTGTCGCAACACCGCAAACTCCCAGACCAGTCCCAGCGCTGTAAAAAACACCACCGTGGTCAACACGCCGCCAATGGCGCCCTCCACCGTTTTTTTCGGGCTGATCACCGGCGCCAGTTTATGCTTTCCAAAAAAGCTGCCGATAAAATATGCGCCGATATCTCCCATCCAGGCGCCGCCAAAAGCCAACAATACAAAAAACAACCCGTCGATCTGATCATATCTTTGCGGAAAATAGACCGACGCCACATTCAGATACAGCATTGTCGACATCGAAAACGGAATCAGCAGCGACATCATAAACACAAACGAAACTTCTTTTAGTTCTATTGTTCGGTGTCCATGCAACAACACACACAGCGTCGCCAGAATAAACGCGCAGCAGATGGTCAGCCCCACCGGCATAAAACCGGTCAGCTGGAAAAACGGAACCACAGCCGCAAACAGCAGGCCGCAGCCAATCAACACCCGATTTTTTACATAATGTGTAGCCACGAGGATCTCATAAACCGACACCAGCGTAATCAGCGCAATGATACAATTAAACACAACGGTATCCCGTAAAAACAACAATAAAATAACCAGCGATCCGCCAATCAATCCGGTAATAATTCGTTGTTTCATAATGCAATCATCCCTTTTACACAAAATGCCGAAAGGCCGGCGAACCGGCCGCTTGATTCAAACCCGCCACTACCGACGCTCCGCACCGCCCATCACGCGTTTTCACCTGCATGCACACCGCCAAACCGGCGATCCCGCTGCTGATAGGAAAGAATCGCCTGATCCAGATGCCGGGGTTTAAAATCCGGCCATAATACGTTTGAAAACCAAAACTCACTGTAGGCCGACTGCCATAACAGAAAGTTGGACAACCGGTATTCCCCGCTGGGACGGATAATCAGATCCGGATCCGGCTGACCAGCGGTATAAATACGCGCAGAAATCGCCTGTTCATTAATCTGTTCCTCAGTCAGCACCCCGTTTTTACAGTCTTTCACAATCTGCCGCACTGCGTGTACGACTTCGTCCCGCCCGCCGTAATTGACCGCCAGATTTACCACCAGCCCGGTGGCGGATTTAGAATCCTCCTCAGCGGTATGAATCAACTCGATAATATCCGCTGGCAACACGCTGCTATCGCCGATAAACCGCAACCGGATATTTTCATCTTTGAAATTTGTAGAATCTTTCAGATATTTGCGCAGAATATCTAAAATCGACGCCACCTCCGCAGGCGGACGTTTCCAGTTTTCGGTGGAAAAGGCATAAACCGTCAACACCTGCACGCCGATTTTATTACAGTAACGGGCAATGGTTTTAAAAGTAGACGCTCCCGCAGAATGTCCCGCCGACCGGGGCAAAAACCGTTTTTTTGCCCAACGTCCGTTCCCGTCCATAATAATGCCGATATGCTTCGGTATATTCGATAAATCCAACTGCGCCTGTTTACCCATATCTTTGGCCAAGCCCTTTCTTTGAATTCATATACAAGCCACGAATACCGATCCATAGCCCCAAAAACCAAATATCCGGGCAAGCCGCCCGGATATTCACCGGTTTGATATAGATCAGATCGCCATAATCTCTTTTTCTTTATCGGCAGACAGCGCGTCTACCTCTTTGCAGAATTTATCTGTCAGTTCCTGTATCTTTTTCTCACTGTTTTTCAGATCGTCTTCTGTCATTGTTCCGTCTTTTTTCTGCGCCTTATATTTCTCAAGTATGTCCCGGCGCGCCGCCCGCACCGCCACCTTGCACTCTTCGCCATATTTTTTAATTTCTTTCACGATCTCCCGCCGGCGCTCTTCTGTCAGCGGCGGAAAATTCAGCCGAATCGCCTTGCCGTCATTGTTTGGTGTAATCCCAACATCCGACGCCAAAATCGCTTTTTCGATGTCTTTGAGCGTGCTGGCGTCCCAGGGCTGAATCAAAATTGTCCGCGCATCTGGCACTGCCACCGCCGCCATCTGCGCAATTGGCGTCGGCACACCGTAATAATCCACCAAAACCTTATTCAACACCGCAGGATTCGCCCGGCCGGCCCGGATCGCCGCATATTCCGAATCCAGCGCCTGTACCGCCTTATTCATTTTTGTCTCACACAATGTATACAACTCATCCATGCTATACCCATCCCTTTCATCGATCAAAATCACAAAGCCCGCCTGCGGGCATACCGCATAGTTTTAACACACCAGCGTGCCGATATTCTCACCCAAAACCGCTTTGAGAATATTATCCGACGGCTCCAGTGAAAACACCAGAATTGGCAGCTCATTATCCATACACAAAGAAGCGGCCGTACTGTCCATCACCTGCAGACCATTATTCAACACATCCAGATAAGACAACTTATCATACTTTTTCGCATTCGGATTTTTTCGCGGATCGCAGTCATATACCCCGTCAACATTGGTAGCTTTAAACACAATCTGCGCCTCAATCTCCGCCGCGCGCAGCGCTGCCGCCGTATCGGTTGAGAAAAACGGGTTACCCGTTCCACAGCCGAAAACCACCACTCGGCCTTTTTCCAGATGGCGGGTCGCCCGATTGCGGATATATGGCTCCGCGATCTGCTGCATCGAAATCGCCGTCTGCACCCGCACATCTACGCCCACCTGTTCCAGACCGTCGGCGATGCCCAGCGAGTTGATCACCGTAGCAAGCATTCCCATATGATCGGCTCTGGTGCGATCCATTTGGCCGCTGGAACGCCCCCGCCAGAAGTTGCCGCCGCCAACGACGATGCCGATTTCAACGCCAAGATCTGTGCATTTCTTAATGCTGGCGCAAATCTCCAAAACCCGATCAAAATCAATCCCCATTTTATTCGAACCGGCCAACGCCTCTCCGCTGAGCTTGAGCAAAATCCTTTTATATTTAGGCTCCATTCGCCAATGCACCTCCATTTTTAATTATTTTACTATATTTGTCGCTGAATGTAAAGGGTAATTTGCGGCAGTTATATCCAAAAAAGCCCCATTAAAATTGCATATTTCGACAACAATATCAATCAATTTCACTTGCGGGCCCGCATCGGCAGTAACCACTGCCCCGCCGATCCGGCCACCCTGCAAACAGTAAAAAACCGGCTCTCCAAAAAATTGGAGAGCCGGTTTTTTACCACATTACAGTCTACAACGCCATATGTCGGTCGCGCTTTTACAGCGGATGCACATTCACAGCGCGCAGTTTGCCGGTATCCTTGGGATCTGGTTCGGTGTCAAACGTAACCTTCTGGCCTTCCGCCAGCGTTTTAAAACCGTCGGCAACGATCGCAGAAAAATGTACAAACACATCCGCGCCGCCATCATCGTTGGAAATAAAGCCATACCCCTTGGTTTCATTAAACCATTTTACCGTACCGTTATGCATACTGGTACCTCCAAAAAAATATTCGTACCCGCCACACTAATAAAAAACACATGTTTTTCGTAAATCATCAAAGAACAATGACCTACAAAAAACATGTGAGTTCATAGCCGTTCTGAAGTACGTTTCTACTATAACACAACCCCGTCGCAATGTCAAGCACGACCTGTACGCAGATGCCGATCCTTTATTAACGGCCGCCTTACAACATGCTATTTTCGGTGCCAGATTGCGCCGTCTTTTGTATCCTCTACCACAATTCCCATTGCGGTCAGCTGATCCCGAATCGCGTCGGCCCGGGCAAAATCACGCTCCTTGCGCGCCTGCGCCCGCTGAGCCAGCAATTCGTCGATCTGCGCGTCTGACTCCTGCGCCGGCGCTGCGGCATATGCTGCGGCGGCCTGAAGCAGCCCCAGCGACAGCACCTGGTCAAATTCACGAATCAACGCCAAACGGGTTGCGTCATTGACCGGCGCTTTGAGCGCATCATAAAGCGCGGTGATTGCCAGCGATGTGTTCAGATCATTATCCAGCGCCGCGGCAAATTCTGCCCGCAGCGGTGCGGCCTTCTGCTCGTCTATCACGCCGTCTTCCTGCCGCAGCCCGGCGATCCGTGCGATCAGCTTTTGATAAGCCGACGCCGCATTGTCCATACCTTCATAGGAAAACACCAGCGCCTTGCGGTAATGAGACTGCAAACAAAACAGCCGGTAGACCATCGGATCATACCCCTTTTGTTGCAGCACATCCAGCGTCAAAAACTCGCCCTTGGATTTGCTCATCTTACCCGTATTTGTATTCAAATGCAATACATGAAACCAATACGAACACCACGGATGCCCCAGATAAGCCTCCGACTGTGCAATTTCATTGGTATGATGCGGAAACGCATTATCAATCCCGCCACAGTGGATATCCAAATATTCGCCCAGATGTTTGATGCTGATGGCGGAGCACTCGATATGCCAGCCCGGATAGCCCACACCCCACGGGCTGTCCCATTTTAATTCCTGATCTTCAAACTTTGATTTGGTGAACCACAATACAAAATCGCTGCTGTTGCGTTTGTTTTCATCGGCAAACACGCCTTCCCGCACACCGACTGCCAAATCTTCAGCGTCATGCGCCTGAAACACATAATACTTCTCCAGCTTCGACGTATCAAAATAAACGTTCCCGCCGGCCACATAAGCATAGCCCTTATCCAACAGGCCCTGAATCATTTTAATAAATGAATCGATACAGTGGGTCGCTGGTTCTACCACGTCCGGCCGCCGGATCCGCAGCTTCTCACAGTCGGAAAAAAATGCATCGGTATAAAAACGGGCGATTTCCATCACCGATTTATGCTCCCGTTTGGCCCCTTTGAGCATCTTATCTTCCCCGGTATCGGCGTCCGACGACAAATGGCCCACATCGGTAATATTCATAACCCTGGTCACGTCATAACCGGCATACCGCAGATATTTCTCCAGCACATCCTCCATGATATAGGTGCGCAGATTGCCAATATGCGCAAAATGATAGACCGTCGGCCCGCAGGTATACATTTTCACCTTTCCCGGCGTATGTGGCACAAACGGCTGTTTTTGATGGGTCAGCGTATTATAGATATGCAGCATGACAAAGTTCCTTTCATATTAATCAGTGGTCTTTTCGTGTTTCGAAGAATCCTGCTGTTCTGCAGCATCCTGCGTCTCTTCCAGCTTTTCCAGGCAGCGGATATGATATTCCAGCTCGCAGATGCGCTGGGTGACCGGATCCGGCATATGAATCTGATCCAGCGCGTCATAAATCCGCCGGCCGTTGAGGCGCACCACCGTCGCCGGCACGCCCACCGCCGTCGCGTTGGGCGGCACCTCGTCCAGCACTACCGCGCCCGCCGCAATCCGACTGTTGTCGCCGACCTTAAACGGTCCTAACACCTTGGCGCCCGCACCGATCATGACGTTATTTCCGATAGTCGGATGCCGCTTGCCGGTTTCCTTGCCGGTTCCGCCCAGCGTAACGCCCTGATAAATGGTCACATCGTCGCCAATCTGTGCGGTTTCGCCGATCACCACCCCCACGCCATGATCGATAAACAGCCGTTTGCCGATGGTGGCGGCCGGATGAATTTCAATACCGGTTTTACGCACGCAGCGCTGGGAAATCCAGCGCGCGATCCATTTTAATCCGTGCCGGTGAAAAAACTGCGCCCGACGGTGCATCCGAACCGCCTTTACCCCCGGATACAGCAACAAAATTTCCAGCGCCGACCGGGCGGCGGGATCCCGCATTTTCACCATCTTAATATCCTCTTTGATTTGATCAAACATACAATACGCCTCCTTATGCCGCGGCCGCTATCCGGTGCCGCGGCGGATTCGCCTGATTCAATAGAACTCTTACAAGCAGCAATGAACGGCTTTCTCATGAAGCACACAGCTTTACACGCGCCGCCGGAACCATTCGCCATTACCCACAAACAATTTTAATTTTGGACGCCGGTTTACCTGCTCCCGGTCTGCGCCGCACCGGCACGAATGCCCGTGTGATTGTCCCCGGCGGCCTCCTACCCATATCTGTACCTGCAATGTCCAACCACAAAAAAACCGCCGCATGCGACCATGCGACGGAGGCGGTTTCCCGCGGTTCCACTCCTGTTTTTCACTCAGATCCGATAACGGCGGACGCCGTGCAGAGATACTGAAAATTCCCCCCGCAAGCTGTCGGGTGCATTTCGCGCTTTCCGCTCATCCCGCATCTGTTTACAGCCTGTGACAGACGCTCTCTGTTGGCAGGGAAAGCCTACTTCTCCCGCATACGCTTTTATGCTGTTTATATTATTATACACCAACTATGCCGATTTGTCTATCATTTTCCCGATTTAATATAATGCCGGTTTTGATACAAATAGTTGGCGCCCGACAACAGGGTCAATACCGCGCTGATCCAGACCAGCACGCTCTCGCTGTACCGCAGCGCCGTTACAATCTGTAAATCCAGCGCCGCCGCGCTGATCACATATTCAAACAGCAGCGTCAGAATAATCGCCGTCATCTGCCCCACCGTCTTGACCTTTCCAAGATGGTCAGCCGCGATCACGTTCCCATCGGCAGCAGCCAGCAATCGAATGGACGCCACGAGAAACTCCCGCAGCAAAACGATAAAGACCACCCATACTGCGCCCCAGACAAGATCGTTGACGATAAAGCCCAAAAACGCCGAAAATGTCAACAGCTTATCGGCAATGGGATCCAGAAACTTGCCAAAATCGGTGACAATATTACGCCGGCGGGCAATCCGCCCATCCAGCCAGTCAGTGATCGATGCGATGATAAATACCAGCAGCGCCGCCAGATAGTGATTAGCAAACGGCCAAATCAGCAGCGCCAGAAACACCGGCGCCAGCAGCACCCGAACCACAGTCAGCTTATTCGGTATATTCAATCCCGCAGCCTCCATTACAAAAGTTGTTCGCCGATCAAATCATATTCGATCCGATCGGTAATCTGCACCTGAACCAGTTCCCCCGGCGCCGGCCGTTTTGCAGATGTAAAAAACACCTTGCCGTCGATATCCGGTGCGTCGGCAATGCTCCTGCCATAACAGCATTTGTTCAAACCGTCATATCCTTCGACCAATACCTGTTGCACGCTGCCCAGCTTCTGTTGGCAAAGCTGTTCGCTGATTACCGACTGATCGGTCATCAGCACCTCCATCCGGCGCTGTTTGACTTGTTCCTCGATCTGATCCGGAAAAGACGCCGCCGGCGTCCCTTCCTCTGCCGAATAAGTAAAGCAGCCCATGCGATCAAACCGAACTGTTTTTATAAACTCGTCTAAAACCGCAAAATCTTCTTCAGTCTCGCCGGGGAAACCTACGATCAGCGTGGTACGGATGGTAATACCCGGAACCATCTGCCGGATATGCGCAAGCTGCGCGGTCAGCGACTGTACATCCCCACTGCGGTTCATCCGCTTCAATACCGGCCCGCTGGCGTGCTGCAGCGGAATATCCAGATACGGCAACACCTTCGGCTGCCGGTTGATGGTTTTTAGAAGGCGGTCGGTAATCCGATCGGGATACGTGTATAAAATCCGAATCCATTCGACCCCATCGATTTCACACAGGCGATCCAACAGCTCGGGCAAACGCAGCTCGCCGTATAAATCCTCGCCATACCGGGTGGTATCCTGCGCGATTAACACCAGTTCCTTCGCACCCCGAGCGGCAAGCGTACGCGCCTCCTGCTCGATCTGCTCCATCGTTCTGGAACGAAACCGTCCGCGGATCAGCGGAATCGCACAATAGGTACAACAGTTGTCACAGCCATCGGCAATCCGCAGATAAGCGGAATAAGCCGGCGTCGTCAACAGTCGCTCGCCGTTCAGCGGCATAGCCTCCGCCTGTGCATATCTGCTTTGATGAACGGCGCCAGACAGCGCCCGGCGCACAACCTCACAAATCTCCTGATTGGCGCCGATGCCCACCACCGCGTCCACCTCGGGCAGCTCTTTTAAAATTTCGTCCTGATAGCGCTGCGCCAGACAGCCGGTAACCACCAGCGCCTTCAGGCGGCCGGTCTGCTTTTGCTGCGCAACTTCTAAAATATTGTCGATCGCCTCACGCTTGGCGTCTTCAATAAACCCGCAGGTATTGACAATGACGGCGTCCGCCGCGGTTTCGTCAGCAGTAATCTCAAACCCGTCCTGCCGCAGCCGCGCCAGCAGCATTTCACCATCCACCTGATTTTTCGGACATCCCAAAGACACCATGCCCACTTTATATGTCATTCGTCAAATTCTCCTTTGCCATCAGCCTGCTGCTCTTCGCGGTAAGCCTGCACCGCCGATCGGATTTCGTCATATCCATAGCCCCGCCGGGCCAGCGCGCCCTGCAGTCTGCGAAGCGCCCGTTCATCCTCTAAACAGTCCGGATATTTGCGCCGAACGATCTCCAGCGCGGATTCTACCGGATCCAATGATAATTCCGCCGCAATCTCCTGCGCCAGCGCCCGGTCGATCCCCTTTTTCGTCAGCTCAAACACCAGCGCCCGACCCGCAAGTTTTTTTGTTTCGCTGAGATAGGAAGCATAAAACTGTGCAAATTTCCGGTCATCCAGCGCACCTGCGTCACACAACTGATCCACCGCCTGCTGCGCCGCATCTTCACCAAAATCGGGTATCAGCTTTAAAAGCAGCTCTTTGACCGCATAATCCCGTCTAGACAGCAAAAACGATGCCTTATTCAGCGCCCGTCGATTATTAGACGCGATGATCAACGCCTGTAACTGCGCCGCAGACAGTTGCACCCCCGGACGCAGTCCGTATTCCTCCACAATATCCACATCCAGCAGCACCTGTTCTGTTTCGGTAGATACTGCGTAACAATGCCGCTTTCTGCGGGCAACCTCTAAAATCCGCATCAATCGTCCACAGCAATATCAATATCGATTTTCGGCACTTTCGGCGCCGCCGGCGCTTCAGTCTGGGGCTGCGCCTGTGCTTGCGCCTGTGCCTGCGCCGCAGCTGCGGCAAGCTTGGTACGGCGGCTGCTGATCAGCTTATCTTTATTTTCGAGAATTTTCTGTTCCACCTCAGCAGCAACATCCGGATGCTGGGCAAAATACAGCTTTACATTATCCCGGCCCTGTAAACGCAGATCTCCATAAGTAAACCAGGCGCCGCTCTTCTGGATCACCCCGGCTTTCACGCCCAGATCGCACAGTTCGCCCTCATGGGAAATACCCTCGCCGTACATAATATCAAACTCCGCCTCTTTAAACGGCGGCGCAACTTTGTTTTTCACAATCTTTGCCCGGGTGCGGGAACCGACCATCTCATTTTGCACTTTCAGCGTTTCGATCCGCCGGATATCGATCCGCACGCTGGCATAGAACTTCAGCGCCCGGCCGCCGGTGGTAACCTCCGGATTTCCATATACCACGCCGATTTTTTCACGAAGCTGGTTAATAAAAATGACTGCGCAGTTGGAGCGTGAAATACAGGCGGTCAGCTTTCGCAGCGCCTGCGACATCAACCGCGCATGCTGCCCTACATGAGAATCACCCATCAAGCCCTCGATCTCAGCACGGGGTACCAACGCCGCTACCGAGTCCACCACAATCACATCTACTGCATTGGAGCGCACCAGCGCCTCACAGATTTCCAGCGCCTGCTCGCCGGTATCCGGCTGTGACACCAGCAGCGAGTCGATATCCACGCCCAGCGCCGCCGAATAGTCCGGATCCAGCGCATGCTCTACATCAATAAATGCGGCCGTCCCGCCGTTTTTCTGCGCCTGCGCCACCACATGCAGCGCAATTGTGGTTTTACCGGAAGATTCGGGCCCATAGATCTCGATGATCCGCCCCTTGGGCACGCCGCCGATCCCCAGCGCCAGATCCAGCGCAATAGAGCCGGTAGAAATCGCTTCCACATTCATATGGGTATTCTCGCCCAACTTCATGACAGCACCCTTGCCATAGGTCTTTTCAATATTGGCAAGGGCTGTTTCCAACGCCTTTTGTTTATCTGTTTTCTTATCCGTCGCTTTTTCAGCCATAAAACAAATTCCCTCTCATTCTTCAATTTCAGTATATCGAATCAGCTTCTCAAAGTAAAGCCAAAAGGTGATTATTTTAAATAAAATTCATTTTTCCCAAACGGTTCCATCCAAAACAGCCGTTGCCGGCATGGCGATGGAATCGCGGTTGGTTCCTCCCATTATACCGCGTCACACATCTACAGCTTCATCACCGGCGTATGCCGGACACTACCCGGTCGTTACCAGACAGATCCCGGTGCACACAAATCTGCGAAAATCCGTTTTGCTTTAAGATTCGGGTCACCGCGCCACCCTGCTGCCAGCCGATCTCAAACAGTACCTGCAGCCCCGGCGCCTGCCGGGCGTTCACGGCAATCCGTTTATAAAACGCCAATCCATCCTCCGGCGCAAACAACGCCTGCTCCGGCTCATAGCAAAGCTCCGGCTGCAGTCCTGCTGCTTCCCGGCGGGCGATATACGGCGGGTTACAGACCAGCAGATCCGCCCCCTGTAATGGGTATGTCAGCGCATCCGCCCGCACGGCGGTCACATTTTCGACCTGGTGCAGCGCGATGTTACGCTGTAAAACCGAAAACGCGCCTTCATACAGCTCTACACAGGTCACCGTCGCATCGGGCAATGTGTTCGCCAGCGTAATCCCGACACAACCGGTTCCGGCACACAAATCCAGAATCTGCGCCTGTGACCGGCCCTGCAGCCGTTCCAACGCCAGCTGCACCAGCAGCTCGGTTTCCGGCCGGGGAATCAGCGTTTGCGGCGTCACATAAAACCGCAAACCGTAAAATTCGGTTTCCCCTAATATGTAATAAAGCGGTTCACCGGCGTTGCGCCGCCGCACCAGTTGAAAGCACTGCTGTTCAGCCTGCGGATCCACCGCCCGGTCCGCCTGCAGCAAAAAGGCCGTCTGATCCAGCCCCAGCACAAACTCCACCAGCTGCCGGGCCTCAAAATCCCGATTGTCCACCGTCAACAGCCTGGCACATTGCCGGTACAGCTCCCGAACGCTCACCAGCGGTCATCCTCCTCATTTTCGGGAATCACCGCTTTCAAAGACGCGATCGCTACTTCAATCATCGCGTCTTCCGGCTCTTTGGTGGTCAGCCGCTGCACCCACAAGCCCGGCGCCGCAATAATTCTGGTTGCCAGATTGTCATATCTGCCGCACAGCTTAATCAGCTCAAAGCCCAATCCGCAAAACAACGGGATCATCAAAATCTTTACCGGCACCCAGATATAACTGACCGTCGCCACCCCCGGAAACACCAACACCACAATAGTGGAAAACAAAATGCCCACCGCGATCATCAAAAACATAAACGACGTACCGCATCGCGGATGAAACCGGCTCTGTTTGCGTACGTTTTCCACCGTCAGTTCCAAGCCCTTTTCGTAACAGAAAATGGATTTATGCTCCGACCCGTGATACATAAACACCCGTCTGATATCTTTCATCAAAGAAACCAGCGCCACATATCCGATAAAAATAGCGATTTTCATCAGCCCTTCGATCAACGCCCGCCAGCCGCTGATTGTGCCGCCGGCCGCCGCATTGATTCCGTTGAAAATCAGTGTCGGCACCCACATAAACAATACCAACGCCAGCGCTACGCCCAATACCGACGCCACCGCCATCAATGCGCCCAGCAGCGCGCCGTTCTCTTTTTTCGGTTGCGCCGAATTGTCGGCTGCATCCAGCTTCATCTGTCGCTTCTGTTTTTCAGCCTGCTCCTGTTCTTCCAGCTCTGTCATACCAGACAGATCCGCCGAACGCATCAATATTTTATAGCCGGTGACCAGCGATTCCACAAACGCGACCACACCCCGCAGCAGCGGCAGCCGTAAAACCCGGTATTTTTCACGCAGCGATATACCGGGAACCTCTTCGGTAATAATTTCACCAGACTGTATATGCCGCACCGACAAAACCGTTTTATGCGGTCCTTTCATCATCACGCCCTCTATGACCGCCTGTCCGCCGATAGAAGTGCGTTTGCACACCTGTTTATCACACTTGCTCAATATGGGTTTCTCCTTCCGTTTGTTCACCGGTGTCCGGCTTTCCGATGGGCAGGACAATGGTCACCACCGTGCCGATATTTTCCTTTGAATCAATTTCCAAAATGCCGTTATGCTGCTTGATAATTTCATCAGCCACTGCCAAGCCGATACCGGAACCACGCACCGTTTTATTGGCTTTATAAAAACGCTCTTTAACCTTTCCCAGATCCTGCGCCGCAATACCACAGCCGGTATCTTTAACCGCTACCTGCACATAAATATCATGGCTGGATGCCTCAATCCGCACCAGATCCCCCCGGGACGAATATTTCACCGCGTTATCGATAATATTGATAAACACCTGTTTAAGACGGTTCGCGTCCGCCATTACCGGCGGCAGCTGTTCCGGCGCTCGATATTCCAAACGGATTCCATCTTTCGCCGCAATCTCCTTATACATGACATACGCTTCTTCCAGCTCGGCTAAAATATCGGTTTTCTCCATATGCAAACGCAGGTGGCCAGACTGCATTCTGGAAAAGTCCAGCAGATCCTCTACCAGACCGGACAGCCGCTCGCATTCGTTGCTGATGACTTCCACGCCCTTGTTCAGAATCAGCGGATCGGAGGTTCCCGACGCCCGGATGGTTTCCGCCCAGCCTTTGATCACCGTCAGCGGCGTGCGCAGCTCGTGGGAAACCGAAGAAATAAATTCATTTTTCAGGTTTTCAGCCGACGCCAGCTCCGAAGCCATATAATTGATGGTATCGCACAGCTTATCGAGCTCATCCATATTTTTCTGCCGCACCGGCAGCCGGTCGTTGAAGTTTCCGGCGGCGATGCTGTATGCTGTCTGGGTGATCGCCCGAATCGGCTTGCGGATGGATCGCAGGAAAAACACACCCGATAAGGAAACCAACAACGCCACTACCACGCCGGCAATCAATACGATCATAAAATTATAAAAAATCTGCCGGTCAATCAGCTCCAGCGACACCAACAGCCGCAGCGCGCCGCTGGTCTCGCCCGCGCTGCTTTTCAGCGGCATCGTAACCGCCATAATCTTTTCATCCAGATCGGTTTTGCCGATCCATTCCGCTTCCTGTTCGGTCTTGACAGCTTCGTCATAATCCGTAGCGTATTCCGGAACCTGTACAAACCCGCGAGAACTGACAATTACATTGCCCTTTTGATCATAAATCAAAATTTCCACCGAGTCTTTGTCGGTATAATTATTGATGAACTCCTTAGCGCCAAGCTCAAAATCCGCTTCGGTCATATCGGTGTATTTATCCAGAAAGCCGGCGGCCATACGAATCTTGCTGTGCATATCCGAGCGCACCGCGCTGTAATAAGAATCACTGATAAAAAAGATGGCGACGATCTGAATCAGCAGAATGACAATGACAATCACGCCGATCACATTGATCAGCCAACGCCAGGTCATGCCTTTGATTTTCAAATTCGACGCATTCACCGCCGTACCCCCTGTTTATATCAATAATTCTTTACCAGTCAACACCGTTATTCCACCCATTTATAACCGCGGCCCCATACCGTCAACAGATGTCGTGGCACAGACGGATCATCCTCTACTTTCATGCGCAGCCGACGGATATTCACATCCACGATCTTTTCTTCACCGATATAAGAGTCGCCCCATACCCGTTTGAGAATATCGGTACGGTCCAGCGGCACATCCGGATTGGAAAACAGATATTCGGTAATCTGAAATTCTACCGGCGTCAACTCGATCTCTCTCCCGTTTTTCTGCAAAATCCGACGGCGCAGATCCAACGTGAATTCTCCCAACACCATTTTATCCGACGCCCCGGGCATCTTATTGCTGAGCATCTCTACCCGACGATTCAGAGAATCTACCCGGGCAACCAACTCCGAAGGACTAAACGGCTTTGTCATATAGTCGTCAGCGCCCATCATCAGCGCCGAAACCTTGTCCATCTCCTGGGTTTTAGCGCTGAGCATGATAATCCCAATCTTGCTGTTCTGCGCGCGAACCTGCTTGCAGACCGACAGGCCGTCTATGCCGGGCATCATAATATCCAACAAAATCACTTGAAAGTCCCTGTCATGGTCTAAAATCTCCAGCGCGCGCTCGCCGCAGTCGGCTTCCGTCGTCTCGTAACCCGCACGCTTGAGATTGATCACCACAAATTCGCGGATTGCCGCTTCATCCTCCACTACCAAAATCCGTTTCATCGTCACAACCATTCCTTTCAAATTGCCTGAAAACCCATCCCTCGGCATCAGACCTCAACAGCGCACACTGCGCAGCGCCTCGGTCATGCACGTCATATATGTATCCGCATGCAGCCACCGGATTGTAAATCGGCAAATCAAATAACCCTGACCAGCGTCTACAAAACCACAAAGTCGCTTACCAGCTGCTCATAGGGCAACTGCAGCGGCCCGTTCGCCGCCGGATTCAGCAACACACCATATACCGTTCCTTTTCCTGCCGCCAGCTTCTGATACCCGGACTGCCGAGCGGTCTCCCAGTCTGCATCTGAAAAACGGCCGATGGTAAACAGTTCGTCTCCCGCCTGCGATGTCGCAACATTCCAAACCCTGTAACAAACAGTTTGTTCATTCATAATCTCAACCGTGACGCCGCCATTCCACGCATCCGGCACGCCGAAATAATAACCGGCGCCCAGATTCATCATCCCGGTATCGCCGACCTGCAGTCGCCCGCCGTCAAATTTCATCCAGGATACCAGATATTGCTGCCCAGAACCAGATGTATAGCCCGGAATCTGATGCAGTGCGGGAATCTCTGTTCTGCCGTCGGCGTCGATATCCCGCGACGCAATGGGCGCGGCGCGTTGCGTCATGGAATTAGACTGTGTCTGTGGATTATAAAACGGATTTTCCAGCCTGCCGTTTATATAGTGAATAACCTCGGTAATCATCATCTCCGGGCCCTTATACGCATCTATATACACTGTGTTGCTCTGATCCTCCAGCACCTCGCTGTGGACAGCAGAAAATGCAGTGATCCCGGAATCCAGCGACGCCTCTCCATAGATCTGACTGCCGGATTCTGCAACACCCAGCAGCCGGGCATAGGCCCGTTTCCGGGTCTCCTGTACGATACCCGCTTCATCCTGCGCCGTCATGCCGGTGAACTCGCTGAGGGTCATGGTCAGCAGCTGCTCTTTCTGCCCGCCGGTCAAATTACACACAGCAAAGCTCGTATATCCCGTCTGCAACCGCAAATTTAAAATCTGGTCCGAAAAACTATAAACACTCAATTGTTTTTCTTTACTGCTGTTCGTAACATAAGGCGACGTGCCAATCACCAGCTCCAGCGCCTCATCGCCGTACAGATCCGCAAACTCCACGCGGTCTACCGCCGTACACTGCAAATTCAGGTCAAAGGTCGATTTCCACACAGTCTGACTGCGGCATAACAGATTCAAATGGATCTGCTGATCCGATTCCGGCATATAAAACACAATCGCCTCGTTGTTTCCGTCCCCATCCAAATCTTTTAGGATATTAGACGACCGGTAGCTGCCCGACGTCGGATATACAAAGCTGTATGTGCCGCCTATCGCTTGATTCAACGCTTCGTTGATCCCCTGCAGTTCTCCCGCAGCCTGGGGCGGGTGCATCAGGGCAGACGGATCGGCAAACGCCGCGTTACAGCCGGTGCTGCACAGCAGCAACGCCAACAGCAAAGCGATCAGCGATCCGATCTTATAACGCATATACACCCTCCTTTCGCCGGTGTCATCTGCTGCACTGCCGGTGCAACATCGTCAGTTCATAATAATTTCGTCCAGCGATTTAAAGCGATAATCTCCGTTTTTCAGCAAATCAAAATTTTTAATGGCCGTCGCCGTCCCTTTGGCTACACAAAGCTTGGGATTGTCCGCGACTCTGACTTTCAGACCGGTATAGTTCTCAATAAATGACGCCATCCCGAATAGTGCGCTGCCGCCGCCAGTTAGAATCACGCCGTCAGACGCGATATCACCCACGATATCCGGCGGCGTTTTTTCCAATACTCCGCTGATCGCCTTACAGATGGTCATCGCCGTATCATACAATGCAGTGATCATTTCATTCGTATTGATCTCAAAGGTCTGCGGCATCCCGGAAAACTGGTTACGTCCCTTAGAGGTCACCGTTAGTTCCAGCGGCCGCGGAATCACACAGCCGATCTGTTTTTTGATGCGTTCAGCAGTATGCGGACCAATCAGAACATTATATTCCCGCTTGATATACCGCTCGATCGCCGCCGAAAATGCATTACCCGCCGTCGGAATGGACTCACACTGCACCAGCCCACCCATAGACAACGTGGCGATATCGGTGGTTCCCGCGCCGATATCCACAACAACCACACCTCTGGGCGTGGTAAAATCCACCCCTAGGCCGATCGCCGCAGCTACCGGCGTTTCGATCAGACAAACGTCTCTGGCGCCTGCCGCATAACAGGCGTTATAAATAGAACGCCTGGGCATCTCGGTGATATCACTGGGCACCGCCACCATGACCCGGGCCTTGAACATTTTGTTGTTCGCCACACTTTTAAGAAACGCACACAACATACTTTCCGCCAGATCATATTCGGCGATGAT
>CALWVC010000003.1 GCA_944384865.1 uncultured Clostridia bacterium | reverse complement strand
TTCTGTATCCGGCTGCTCTTCCGGAGGAGGCGTATAATCGCCGGCTAAAGGCATATTATAGACCAACTCGCCGTCTTCGTTATATTTTGCACCATAAACATCACCGACTGAGAAATCAACGGTTAATTCGCCGATGGTCATTTCACCTTTATTCATTGAAAATTCAGTGATATACTGCTTGCAATCTGCCAGTGTCAAATTATCATAATAGTAGCCAAATTCCTCAGGCAAATTGTTCAGAGACAATATACAGTCTGCAAAATCCAGCGTTACAACATTGGTTTCACCTTTCATAACCGTCGGTAAATTATTTTCCGCCAGCGCAAATGTTACCTCATAATAAGCCGCCTCAGACTCGTCTACGATATTACCCTTATCATCCAAATAATTACCGGATTCATCCCGGTTGGGCACATAACAAATAGCACCTACTCCGCCGATTCTGGAAGTAAAATCTTCAGCCCCTGATTTAACATAAAACGCTACGCCGTCATAGTCATTGAACAGTCCGGGTGCCAGATCTTCAGCAGTTACACCAACATCTTCCCAGCGCCAGTCAGACTGATTCCATCCTGCATAACCCGTGCCAGTAAACGTCGCAGCCGAAACAGGATACAATACATCCTCCGTAACATCCATCGTTACAGCGCCGGAAAAAGACAAACGTCCCGAACCGCCCTGTTTTGCCGGATAATAAGACCAGTCAATCAGGCAATCCTCTTCAGGTTCGCTGGGCTGCGCATACTGCGTATCATTTTCAACAATATAAATCGAAGAAACGTCCAGCTCAACATTGGTAATGCCTTCAACGGTATCTCCTCTCCAGGAAACCTCCATCGTAACGTTATCCACAGAAACCATATTCGGATTCAGAGAAAACGTAGCATTCTTCTTCGGATTCTCTACCGGAGAAAGAAAACGCATCAAAAATGTCTGTACAGCCTGGCCATCAGCATCTGTACCATTGATATAAATGCGAACATCCGCGCCGAAACCCATCTGCTTTCTGCTGGTGTCATTCTTTTTTCCAAACTCTGTATATTCGTAAATTTCATCGTTTGCAAAGCCGTCGCAGTGCAGCAATTCAAAATCTATCGACAATTTCCGATAGTTCGGCTCTGCACGAAGTGTTTCCAACCCTTGAGAGATCTCTGCGTCATCCGTGTCAAACACGGCCGTAATAAAACGCGGTTCTTCCCCGTCTTTCAGATTATATGCACTTTTGATCGAAAAATCATTTTCCGTGCTTTCAAAAAGTATACCGCCATCATCTGTAGCGGTAATGGCTTTTACGCCCAACGATTCAGTTACTTTATCTGGCGAAAAGCTGAAAAAGTTGCCGATTTTTGTAGTTTCTGCCGACGCGCTGATCGTGGTCATTACCGCCGCAGTACCAAACAGCAGCGCCATTGCCAGCAGCAAACTGAATACCCTTCTTGTTTTTTTCATTATAATTTGCCTCCTAATTCACCATACGCTTTACAACACTAAAAAGTATATGGTTCAATACGATAGTATCATAACATTTTTGCACCGCTTTTGCAAGATTTATCAATCTGAAATTTTTATATTTGTGAATAGTATATAACAACCATTTGTGATTTTTGTAACTTTTATTCTGAACTTAGAAATATTTATCATATATCCATGCCTTTTTTTCGCTGCATTCGATCCATCCACGCCGCCATACATGTATAAGCGAACACAGATGCCGATAAGATAAAAAACAATAAAAACATCAGACTCTTGACCGTTACCACTCCCGGCGCATCCTGCTGCGCCACTTGCTGAGATGCCCACAGTTTATACGGCCGGGTTTTATCAGGATCAGGGGCATCCATCTCCTGATATAGCTCAAACAGATCCTGATATTGCTCCGGTCCTATGCCCACTGCAGCCAACCGTTCTTTCTGTCCCCGTGTCAACGCAGCATAGCTTTGCAAAAAAGTCTGCAAATTTTGATAATCTACATAAATATATTGATCCGGATCCGTCCCCGGGAGTTGACTATACAAATCCAGCAACTGCTGTATCTGCGCATCCAGCTCTTCGGTAGCAGACTGCTCAACTGTTCCCGATGCTCCCAGGTCAGGCAAATATTCTGCTGATGCGGTATAACCGAACATATCGCTGAAATAATAGTCCCCATAAAAAGGCTGGTCATCCGTGCCCCGATATACACCGGTTTGAATCACGATTGTATCCGCAGCCTGCAAAACATCGCCGGTCAGTTTATAGGCATTGCCCTGCTGATCCATCGTGTCGCAGGTAAAGCTGTCAAAAGAAAGCTTCTCCATCTGCGACCGGCCCTGTTCTTGCAGCGAAACAGTCCGCACAAAAGTTGCCCGCTTCTGATATTTCTTTCCATTTGCATCATACGCCATTACGTTTGCATAAATTTTCAGCGCAAAATACTGTGCTACCTGGCCGCCGGTATAACCGGCCGCATAAAATTGCAGCCCGCTGTATTTTGCCAGCGTTCCCGCCGGCAAAAACTTATAAAAAGACAGATCTGAAGTCCAGTCCGGCTGCCCGGAGACAGAACAGCGAATACCGCTGCTGGGAGCAAATACATCGCTCAGCCGTACTACAGGCACCGTCGTGCCGCTCTGCACATATTCCACGTCTGAAAGCGAGGCAAAATGGAGCAGCCGCCCGTCCTTCTCTCCGATATTCCGCGACGTGGATGCTGCCGCCTGCAGCTGCGCATCTCCGGTATACGCATATAGATCGCTGAAAATACAGTCGATCCTGCCGCCACCCTTCACACCTATGGAGATCATACCGCCCGTCATATACTGCTTGCCCACAGACAAACTCGCCCCGCCGTTTGAAAAGCTGTCAAACGGCAGCCGCAGCTTGATCACCTGCCCCTTTTCCGGCGTTGCCGACGCAATATAATCGCCGATCCCGACCAGAATCTGCGACGGCGTACTGTCAGAAGATAAATGCACCAGCAGCTCCACGCCGTCAGATTGCCGCAGAAGCTGTGTAAAAACCTCGGACGGCGGCGTATAATATAGCATATTATGAATCTCCGGCGCATTACTGGCCATCAGACGCGCCTGCCCGACCGTTCCGAAATCCGCAAACAAAAAGGACTGCACCATGCCCCGCCACTGCACCGCGTTGCCGGAACTGCTGCTTAAACGTGCGCCGTCATAGACCGAAAGCAGCCGCTGTACCCCTGCGCCATGCGCAGACAGCTCTGCAGGCCCGCACAACACACAAGCCAGCAGCATCATCGTCATGTATAAACTAAAAATTCGTTTTCCGATCGCCATGTTACTCTTTCCCGTCTCCACGGCCCGTTCCTTCATAACCAACCGCAGCAATTGCTACTCTACAGATTTCAGCGATTCCACCATATCAATCCGCTTAAGTTTGAAATACAATATAAAACTGACCAGTGCCGAAAACACCACGGTCAAACCAACGCCCCAGACAAACTGTACCCACGAGATCCCATGATAAAACATCACCATATCCGGTTCGGTGGTATTCAAAATAAAGCTGTGTAATACTGCGCCCAGCGCCATGCCTGCCGCCGCACCCAGCAGCGTCAGAACCGCGTTTTCCCGAAATACATACTGCGCCACCTCCCGGTCTTTAAAGCCCAGAACCTTCAGCGTAGCAATCTCCCGGATCCGTTCGCCGATGTTAATATTCGTCAGATTATACAACACCACCAGCGCCAGCATCGCCGCCATCAAAATCATAATTAAAACCACATAAACCATACTGGACATGGTATCCGCAAACGACTCCCGCAGATCGTCGCTGAAATTTACTGCATAAAACCCGTCCTGTCCCGCCAACTGCGCCGCCAGCGTATCCTTGGCCTGCCGGGAATGATCGGTCATGATACACAACACCGTATTATACGCCGGCGCTTTACCAAATACGTGCCGATAGGTTTCGGCAGACATATAAATGGTATTGCCCGCATACTGCTCGTTCATTCCGGAAATCGGTACCGTATATTCCTGATTGTCCTCGTCCGTGAAGCAAACCGCATCCTGCTCCGACAAACCGGTCAGCATTCCCAGCTTTTCATTGATGACGGCATAGCCGTCAGGCAGAGACAGGCCTTCCCCTGTATCGTACCGGCGCAGCCGCAGCATCTCCGGAAGCAGCCTAGTATCCTCCGGCACAAAAACCGTCACCTGATAGCCCTGATCCGCAGTATCTACTGTGACTGTTTCGTTGTAGACCCGCAGTGTTTCGCTGACGGCGTCGCTGTCCTGCAAAACCCGCATGACGCCATCGCTTTCGCTGTAAACCGTCATCATATCATAAGTGCTGATCTCGCCATACTGCAACGGAATAATCGCATTAATCGAACTGCGCAGCGCAAAACCCGCGATAATCAGCGCCGTACAGCCGGAAATCCCAACCACCGTCATGAGCATCCGCTTTTTATAGCGGAACAGATTGCGCGAAGTGATCTTCGCCATAAAGTTAAAACGTTTCCACAAAAACGGGATTCGCTCCAAAAAAATCCGTTTTCCTTCTTTGGGCGCTTTGGGTCGCATCAACTGCGCCGGACGGTTCCGCATCGCCGGCGCCAAAGCCGCCAGCGCCGCCACCGTCGTCACTCCCACGGCAACCAGCGTAACCAACAGCATCACCGGCGCATCGTACGGCGCTGTAACGCCCGGATAACAGTGCATAATTTTATAGGTATTGATAATAATGATCGGAAACAGCTTCATACCTACCAATGTACCGCAGACCGATCCCAGTAGCGCCGCGCTCGCTCCATAAATCATATATTTATAAACCACCGCGCCGGCGTGAAAACCCAGCGCTATATATGTTCCGATCTCCGTGCGCTGCTCTTCAACCATGCGGGTCATAGTGGTCAGACAAACCAGCAATGCCACCAACAGGAAAAACACCGGAAACACCGCGGCGATCAATTCCAGTCGTCCGGCGTCTTCATCCAGCGAAGCATAGCCCTGGAATTGTCCGCGGTCAAAAATATACCAGTTTCCCAGTGAAAGCTCCGCCAGCTGTTCCCGCCCGTCTTCAATCTGCTGTCTGGCCTGTTCCAGCTCCTGTGACTTTTCCGCCTGGGTCTGCTCCAACCGTGCTTTTGCCTGCTCCAGCTGTGTTTTGGAGTCAGCTAACTGCCGCTTTGCCGCCTCCAGCTCCCGCTGTCCCTGAAGCTTTTCCTGTTGCAGCTCAGCCTTGCCAGCTTGCAGCTGCTGTTTCGCCGTCTCCAGCTGTTGTCCCGATGCCTCCAGTTCAGCTTTTGTCTGCTCCAACGCCGCCACGGCTCCATCATACTGCGCCTGCAACTGCGTCTGCCGGTTCAACAACTGCTCCAACAGCGCCTGCTGCTCCTGTGTCCGCAATTCCTCCGGAATGGCCTGCAAACCCTGCGCCTGGGCTTGGATTTGCGCCAGCCCCTGTTGTAAGATCTGCGTCTGCTCGACACCGGCATTATATTGCGCCTGCCCTTCATCATACGCCTGCTGTCCGGCAATCAACTGCGCCTGCGCATCTTCCAGTTTTTTCTGACCTTCGGCGATACCAGCTTCATAATCCTTTTCAGACTGCGCAAGAGCAGCCGCTCCGGCCTCATATTCCGCTTCCCCGGCGGCCAGTTGCCGCTGTGCTTCGGCGATCTGCTGCTGATATGCCGCCAGTCCATCGTTGTAAGCCCGCTCCGCTTCATCCAGCTCTTCAGACTGCTCCTGCCGAATCTTCTGCGTCCGATACGCAACACAGTCCTTCCCGACCGCTTCCGCCGTGGGTATAAAATCCTCCACTGCCATATCGTAAACGTCGGTATACGCCTGTAAATCCTGTGTGCTGTCCAGCGCCAGATATGCCTCGGTATACACCTCCGGCGCAAAAGCTTCCCACGGAACAACTGCAAAGGTGCTGACGCTGCCGTTACCGATTTTGCTGCTGCCGCGCTGAAAATTCAGATAGCGGGGATCATTGGCTAACCCCACCACTGTAAACGTATCCTGTTTCAAATAATATCCGGTGTCATTGTCATCTCCGGAAAAAAAACGAATCGTATCGCCGACTTTAAAATTCTGCATGGCAAAACTGCTGTTATCCAGCACACATTCGTCCGTCGCCTGCGGCAAACGCCCCTCGGTTATATACGGCTGGTTTAACCCCCGTTCATCATAAGACAGCAGCTTGCAAACCGCGCTCTGTCCGCCAACCTCCAACAGCATATCGGCGCTGTACGCTCCGGTTGCCTGTGTCACACCGTCTGTTTCCTGCAACCGCCGGAGTTCTTCATCGTCCAATCCCACCGGAGATAAAATATGCAAATCCGCCAGTTTCTGCTCTTTTAAATATTCCCTGACCGTCATCCGCATATCGCCGGCTGACGCTGCGACGCCGGCATAAAAACCGGTCCCCAGCGCCACAATGGCAAAAATCGACAAAAAACGCGGCAATGACTTACGGATATCCCGCCAAATCCCCAGTCCAAAGGCGTGCGTATGCTTGTTCATTTCGTCACCCGCCTACCACTCAATATTTCGGATATCTTCAGGGTGCATATTGCGTTCCATAGACTGTACCCGCCCATTTTTAAACCGAATCACCCGATCGGCAATCGGCGTGATCGCCGAGTTATGCGTAATCACAATCACCGTCATTTTATAGTTCCGGCTGGTATCCTGCAACAGCTGCAAAATGTTTTTACCGGTATTATAGTCCAAAGCGCCGGTAGGCTCGTCGCACAATAACAGCTTCGGCCGCTTCGCCAACGCCCGTGCGATCGCCACGCGCTGCTGTTCCCCGCCGGATAACCCCGCCGGAAAATTATCCATCCGATCCTGCAGCCCCACCGCCCGGAGCACCTCTTCCGGATCCATGGGCTCTTTACAAATTTGCGCGGCCAGTTCCACGTTTTCCCGGGCGGTCAAATTCTGAATCAAATTATAAAACTGAAAAACAAAGCCCACGTCGTTGCGCCGGTATAACACCAACTGTTTACGCGAAAGCTGATCTATCCGTCTGTCGTCTACCAGAATTTTACCGGCGTCACAGACGTCCATACCGCCCAATATATTTAAAACTGTGGTTTTACCGGCGCCGCTCGGGCCTGTAATAACCGCAAACTCTCCCTGCTCGATCTCAAAGGAAACTCCATCAGACGCCCTGATCGTCACATCGCCCATCTTATAAATTTTCATTACATCTTCAAAGCAAACAAACGCCATGTTCATTCCCCGCCAGCTCTATTAAAATAACCGTTACTTAGACTTTATAACACAGCTCCGCCTGCTGCGCGTCACATCGTCTCGCCTGCTGCCACGCTGTTTTCAAAACGCAATACGATACCGGAAACAATGATCCGGTAATTTCCACAGATCCGCCGTTATCGCTTCAAGCGGTGAGCAAACACGCGCAACATGTCCTGCGTGACAAGTGTTAATCTGTTTTGATCATTATTATACCATACTTGCGTTTAAATTTGTGAATACAAATTAAATTTGAAGATCGCAGCAAAAGCCGTCAAAAATACGCAGGCCAGCTACCTGCCGACCTGCGCATTTTTGACAGCCTATCTAAAAAAACAAATTGCCCGAAAATATGTTACAATTTAAACTGACCTTATTCTCCTATCCCGTTCTCCCAAAAGACAAGCCGATACGGCAGAATAACAACAATCAAAAATTTCATCGGCTTTTGCGTCTAATGATTGCCCTGCGGGTAAGGCGCGCAATCCCCATTCAAAACCGAATTTTCCGCAATTATCCTTAACGCTTCCATAAGCGTTCTCTTTTTTACAAAGGATATCTCTCGTCTGCTTCTGGTTTTCATATAATTCTGTTTGATCTGCACGTTTTGCTGTTATTCTTTCTCCAAAATACTCTGTACTTCCCCTACATACATATAATGATAATCCCGGTCCGGATACCACTTTTCAACCAACGGGTCGACAATGCCGGCAGGATCCATTTTCTGAACATAGAGCTTCTTGCAGATCAATACCAGGCGAGCCTGCTCAAAATATACCGTCTGATCCGCAAATACCGGCGTCAGCCCGGTTTCCTTTGTTTTATCTGTATTTCTGCCAGATTTGCTTCCGCAGATTTTATGTATACTTTTATCGTCTCCGTAAAAAGACAGCGTAAACCAGTCGCTTTGATCCATAAATTCCTTTGTATACCGTTGCGGACGGATCACTGCTACCGCTACCGGCTTTCCCCACATTTCGCCCAGACCGCCCCAGCTGGCGGTCATCATATTATATTTCTGTGCATTTCCAGCAGTAACCAGCATCCATTCATCCGCAATTAAGGAAAAGGGACGTTCTGCAAAATCCTTTATCAAAACTTGTTTAAAAGCCATAATACAAGCAACCTCTTTCCACCATTTAAATGGTATTTCGTTAAAAAACAGCCGTATTTTCCTTAGGGCAATTACACCCCATCTCATTCGACATTTAATTATATGAAAATCATATAACAAAATCAACCCTCTCTGCATTTTAACACCACAAAATCGCGCAAAATTTTGTATAATATGTATTTTTTCTTTACTTTTTTGCAAATTTATGCTAATATAAATATGGATATTTATTCTTTTTTAGGTTTTATTTCAACTCTAAAAAACGGGATATAACCCTTTATATTCCATTTATATTCCATGCGCGATTTTTAAATTTTAAAAAGGATATTCTCTTCAATGATTGATTTTTTCTGGTTGATGTTTGAATCTCTTGTTACAATCTTTCAGGCGTTTATCATTGTGTGGTTTACTACCGGGTTTCTGGAAAGCAAATATGAAAATCCGATGCGCAGTCTGGCTTTTTGGATTACTGATCTTGTTTTAACGGCCGCTATATTGATTGCAAATGCTTTTACAGTTTTTGAAGGCCCTGCTATTTTGATTTATTGTATTATTTTATTTGTCTATGCGTTGCTTTTCCTGCAAGGAACAATCCTAAAAAAATTATTCGCCTCCATTGCGCCGATTGCCGGTATCGCATTGGTCAGCAGTTGTGTTACGACTTTTACATCTGCGCTGTTACAGATGCCTTTAGCCGATATTTTAAATCAAAAAAATCTTTATAGAGTTGTTATGGTTGTTTTAATACAAACGTTGTTTTTTTATATTTTGTTTTTGCTGCGAAACATATCTAAAAAGCGCAACGTTGACATCAGCCGGCAAGAATGGGTGTTGATCGCACTGGTCCTTGTTGTTTCTATGCTGATTTTCCTGTTTTTAAACTGTATCGCTCTATATTCCAATCTGTCTGAACAAGGCACAATCTGGATCTTATTATCTGACCTGGGGCTCATCGTTATCAATATCATCACATTTTTTCTGATCATAAAATTAGGCAAAGCGCACACGCTCAACCTGGAAAATTCTTTATTAAAACAGCAGCAAATTTTTCAAAAGCAATCCGTTCAGGGAATCAAAACGCAATATGAAGAACTGCGAAAAATACAGCATGATTTCAACCAACATTTATGCGTCATACAAATTTTGAATAAAGAACACAAACCAGACGCCATTCACAAATATATTTCGGAATATTTTGACAGTCGGGAACAAACCGTCAACTTTATAGATACCGACAATGATTTTGTCAATGCAATTGTAAACTCTAAACTGGAACATGCCAAAGAACTTGGCATCAAAATATCCGTCACCGCAACCAAAACACTCGCCAGCATCAACAATATTGATTTATGTAATCTGATCGCGAACCTGTTTGACAACGCGATAGAGGCCTGTCAAAAATGCAGCGGCAACAAACAGATTATCGCAGGCATCCTGTCAGAATCGCAAAATATCAATATTGTCATTAAAAATTCTATTGAAGCCTCTGTTTTAGCAGTCAATCCAAATTTACAGACCAGCAAAGCCGACCATACCACCCACGGCTACGGCACCAAGATCATTCGAAACATTGTTGAAAAATACCATGGATTTATAGATTACTACGAAGAAGACGGCATGTTCTGCTGTAGTGTCAACCTCTATACAACATAATAGTGAGCATCTTGGCGCTGCAACAACCCGGATCCGCAAATCATAATGCGGATCCGGGTTGTTACGTTTATTTTTTATCCCCTGTTCTGAACGCACGGGGCGAACTGTGATAGAAGGCTTTAAAGCGTTTATGAAAATAGCTGGCGTTTTGATACCCTACAGCGGCAATAATATCCCGAACAGAAATATTGGTCTCCCGCAGCAAAGCTTTCGCAACTTCAAAACGCTTTTGTGTCAACAATTCTATAAAATTCCGACCGAACCGTCCCTTGATAAACCGGCTGAGCTGAGAAACGGGCATACGCATTCGCTCCGCCAGAGCAGACAGCGAAGCGCTTTGATACTCCGTATTGATATAAGTGCGCACAGTCTGCGTCAGCATTTCATCAAAATCCAGCCCTTCCGCCGTCCGCAGACTGTCGGGCCGATCATATAAATACAACAGCAAAAGGCCAAACAGATTTTTATTGATCCGGGCATCGCTTAAGCCCCGATTATTGATTACCGAATAAATCAGATTTTCTAAAATATTATTCACACAAAAAAGCGCGTCGGTTTCAAACACCAGGTATTCTCCGCGGGATTCGCTTTGTCGAAGCGTATTTAAAATAAACCGCCCGATATAATTGTTGATATCAATCATTTTAAGCGCAGTATCAAAAAAACCGGGCAGCAGCAGAAAATTCACGGCAATATCCTGTTCTTCACATTTTTTTATACTGTGCCGGGTATGTTGATTTAAAAATAACAGATCTCCTTTTTTCAGCACAATTTCTTTGTGATCGATGACATGCGTGACTGTTCCGGAACACACATACATCATTTCCACGTAATTATGCCCATGCTGCGGAAAGGCGACAAAACGCGTATGCGGCCGCACCATAATCTCCTGCCCCAACGCGGCAAGCTTATGGATGTCAACAGTAAAACTTTGCTGATCAGTATAAATCGTTTGATCAACCTGAGATTCCCCCCGCAAGAGCCGCCGCTCCTCGTCTGTAATTTGTGCCAACCTGTCAATAAGCGCCTGATCCATACCACACCTCCAGCCATTCGCCTCTAACCGCATTATAGCATACCTGTATGTATTGTCAAGGACAGCCGCCATATAAAGTCAAAATGCGCGACAGATGTTAAAACCTGCCGCGCATGCGCATTCAACTTTATTCATGAAGATCCTTTTTAATATAAAAAACGTTCGTCTAACTTGACTCCAAAATCCACCGCCAGTTTTCGAAAATCCGCCGGTGTAATGGTCTGTTGCTTTTTTGACGTCATGGATCTGACTTTTACCAGTATTTCAGCCGCTTTTTCCACCGTATGGGCCAATCCAAACGTCAAGTCAAACGTTTCACCGGAGCAGAACATCCCGTGATGCGCCCAAACGGCAACATCATAGATCCGCATCAGTTTGCTGGTCGCCACCGCAATCTCACGTCCGCCCGGCACCATCCATTCCACAACGCCGACGCCGGCCGGGAACACCACCGGACATTCAGTGGCAGATTCCCACAGTTCCCGGGTAAACACTTCATCCTCCAGCGGTAACACAAAAGTCAAGGCGATCAGATTGGTCGCGTGGCAATGGTAAATGACCCGGTGCGCGCCGCCGGTCGCCTCTTTTTTCACTTCGTGGTTCATTAAATGCGTCGGCAGTTCACTGGTCGGCCGGCCTCCGTTTTTCAGCCCCCAGACCGTCCGATATTGTTCGCCGCTATCATCCACCTGAATAATACCGCAACAATTTTCCGGATCCATACTGCAATTTCCAAAAAACTTTCCCGATCCGGTAACCATAAAGAACTCCCCTGCCAGCCCTGGCACAGTGGTTCCGATCGGCATATACTTATCATGAAAACTTATATCTTCCGCAACAGAAGCGATCTCCGCTTCTTTGATACGATAAGATAAATTGCCTCCGTTGCGCTCATGCCAGCCCTGCATATATCCGTCGTTGGCCATTTTAATAAATCCCTGCGCAAAGGAACTTTGTAATACCTTCATACTTCTATCCGTCCTTTCTGCCGCGGCGTACATTTATCCATATCATACTCTTTTGGAAAGTACATCCCGTTCATATTTGTCAATGGTCGCAAACCGCGTTTCCGCCGCCGGAACCTTATTATTCATACAAAACTGTTCCCAAACATCTCCGAACGGAAAAGTTTTCAGCGTCTCCTGTATCGCCATCAGCTCCGTGTTCCGACCCTCGTCCTGTAATTGTTTCATCCGTTCTTGCGGCTGCAACAGCGCAAACAACAGTGCTTTTTGCACATTACGCATACCGATTACCCACGCATAGATCCGATTGATGCTCCCATCAAAATAGTCAGTAGCGATTTTCACTCTGGATAAATCACCGCAGCGCACAATCTCCTTACAGATCTCTCGCGTCTCATCGTCAAACAACACTACATGATCTGAATCCCACCGCACCGGCCGGGTAATATGTAATGCCAGCTGCTTATGAAACAGCAGCATTGAGGAAATTTTATCTGAAACCATCTCGGTAGGATGATAATGCCCGTTATCCAGCAGCGGCATAATGCCCTTTTGCATCGTGTAATTCATACAAAATTCAGCGGAGCCCACCGTGTAGCTTTCCAGACCGATTCCGAACACTTTCGATTCCAAGCAAACCAACACCTTGCTTTTGTCATAACCGATATCCAGAATCTGATCCAGAGAATCCTTAAATCTGGCCCGCGGCCCCGTTCTATCAGCCGGAATATCCTTATATCCGTCTGGAATCCAAATGTTCATGACGCAGGGCTTCCCCAGCTCCGTGGCAAAATATTCCGAAATCCGGATACACGCTTGCCCATGTGCGATCCAAAACTTGCGAATGTTCTCATCCGAAGAAGAAAGGGTCGCCTGCGCCGCCAGCGGATGCGAAAAAAATGTCGGGTTAAAATCAAGCCCTATACCACGCTCTTTTGCAAACGCCACCCAATCCTGAAAATGCTCTGGGCGCAACCGATCCCTATCTACCGCCTGCCCATCCTTGAAAATTGCATAGCTGGCGTGTAAATTTAAATTGTGCCAACCCGGAATCATGCTGAAAGCCACATCAATATCCGACATCAATTCCTGCGGAGTTCTGGCTTTTCCCGGGTGATTACCGGTTACCTGAATCCCACCGGAAAGCGCGCCGGCGCCGTCGAAACCGCTTACATCGTCCCCTTGCCAGCAATGCATAGAGATCGGAATATTCTGCAACATATGTAGCGCCCGGTCGGTATCGACGCCAATTGTTGCATAATGCTCTTTTGCCGATTGATATCTGTCTGTCATCAATGTCCCCTCTTTATTCTGTAGGATACAACGTCATTATATGTCCTAAAAATCATATAAACAAGGATCAATCTTTACAAAAAAAGTGTCTATTTTTGCGGAATATCAAAATGCAGGCATTTGTTTTACAATTCAGTCACTTCCTGCGCCCGGCCGCACAACAACAGGAGCGCTGCCGCCGCCAACACTGTGTAAGGCGGTCTGGCCCGACGCAGGCGCAACAAAACTTCCCGGCTTTCCTCCACCGCACCGGACAGGGTATGAATCCCTCGCTGTAAACTTACGGCAGCCGACTGCTCACCGGCAGAAGACAACGTCAACGTATCCCGGATCGACATTCCACAGGTAATCACCCTGCAATCTGTATTTTTTAACGCCTGCAGCGCTTGAATATTATCAGATGCAGCAATTGCGCAAAAACAGCGATCTATTTCCACTGGTGCGGACATCCGCTTAAACAGAACAATCCCGTCTTCAAAATTGCATTGAAATTTTCTATTGCTTTCGACCAATAACAGTTCAGGCGTCTCCCCGCAGTCATAAAACCGTGTGCCGCTTATATAAGTAATGCGAAAAACAGCAGACAGCGCTTCATATAACTGCACCCCTGTGGAATCCGTATCCTCTCCATATACAAGCACCTTTATCATAACAATCACCTGCCTTTAGCATAACCTCGCTTTTTTGAGGTATGTATTTGCTTTTTGATATATAAGTTTAACTTATAGATGCAGTTAAAAACATTAATTATTCAAATACTTGATTTCCATTATTGAATCTCTTACAATATACAAGGATTTTTTATTGTTGAAAGGATGAACGCCGATTATGCTGACTGCAATTGTGGGAATTAACTGGGGCGACGAGGGCAAAGGCCGAATGGTCGATCTGCTCTCCAAAGAATATGATATTGTCGCCCGCTATCAAGGCGGCAACAATGCCGGCCATACAGTCATCAACCACTTGGGAAAATTCATCTTAAATCTGTTGCCCTCCGGAATTCTGCGCCCGGAAGTCGTCAACATCATGGGCAACGGCATGGTGATTGATCTTGAACATCTGTCCGGTGAAATAGACCGGCTGCGTCAGGCCGGCGTACAGATTTCGCCCGAAAACCTGAAAATCAGCAACCGCGCAGTCATCTGTCTGCCTTATCATGTCATGCAGGATTGTCTGGAAGAAGAACGGCTGAAAGACGCTAAATACGGCTCTACGCGCCGGGGCATCGCGCCTGTCTACGGCGACAAATATCTGAAAAAGGCAATTCGTATGGGCGACCTGTTTAACCCGCAGGACCTACGCCAAAGACTGACCGGGATTGTGGAATGGAAAAATCTCACGTTACAGCAGGTTTATCATGCCGAGCCGGTAACTGTAGATGCTGTTTACGATTGGCTGATGAAATTCGGCGAACCGATACTGCCGTATATCACCGATGTTGGCGTATACCTGAACGACGCGCTGCGCCAGGGCAAAAAAATGATGTTTGAAGCGCAGCTGGGCGCACTGCGGGATATTGATTTCGGTATTTATCCTTATACTTCTTCCTCTTCTACCATTGCCGCTTATGCGCCTATCGGAGCCGGTATTCCCGGTCAAAAGTTAGACCGCACCATCGGTATCATGAAAGCCTATTCTACCTGCGTGGGCGAAGGACCGTTTACCGCCGAAATGTTTGGTGAAGAGGCAGAAACGCTGCGCGCCGCAGGCGGAGAATACGGCGCCGCAACCGGGCGTCCGCGCCGGGTCGGACCGTTTGACGTGGTAGCCTCCAGATACGGCGTGCAAGTCCAGGGAGCCGATTACCTCGCGCTGACCAAAATGGACGTTCTGTCTTATCTCGATCGCATCCCGGTCTGCACTGCCTACGACGTCAACGGCGCCGTTGTACACGATTTCCCGTATGGAGATGATTTAAACAACGCCAAGCCCATTGTCACCTATCTGGATGGCTGGAAATGCGACATTACAAAATGCAGAAAGCCCGAAGACCTGCCGCAAGCCGCAATCGACTATATCCATTATCTTGAACAACAGGTTGGTTGCCCGATAAAATACGTCTCTGTCGGCGCAGAACGCGAAGACTATGTGGTGATGAAGTAATTCATCGCTGAAAATTCCTGTATAATACGCCGAAAATAAAAATTTCCTGTTGAATTCAGTTCCGATAAAATGTATAATAAATTATAAAAATGATTTTATCAGAAAGGCTGAACAGCATGGACTATACCCAAAAGGAAGTTTTGCAATTTGTACGTGAAAATGACGTAAAATTCGTTCGCCTTGCCTTTTGTGATATTTTCGGCGTGTTAAAAAATTTTTCGATCCTTTCCAGCGAGCTGGAATCAGCTTTTGAACACGGAATCGCTTTCAATCCCTGCGGAATTGACGGTTTTTCTGAACAGAATCCCGCTGAGTTGTTACTGGTTCCGGATCCGTCTACACTGACCCTGCTGCCATGGCGCCCTCATGAAGGCTGCGTCGCGCGGCTGTTTTGTGATGTCCGGCAGTTAGACGGTGTTCCGTTTGCCTGCGACACCCGCCATCTGTTCAAAATGGCCGTATCCAAAACCGCCAGGTTGGGGTATCGGTGTCGGATCGGTTCCAACTGTGAGTTTTATCTTTTTAAGACCAATGAATTCGGCGACCCGACCCTATCTCCGCAGGACTTAGCAGGATATTTGGATGTCGCGCCGCTGGATAAAGGAGAAAATGTCCGACGGGATATTTGCCTGACGCTGGAACAGATGGACATCACGCCGGAAAGCTCTCACCATGAAGCCGGTCCCGGCCAAAACGAGATTGATTTTAAACGGTCTGAAGCGATTTACGCCGCAGATCATTTTACAACTTTCAAATCTGTAGTAAAAGCGATTTCCGCGCGCAACGGTGTATATGCCTCATTCATGCCCAAACCGTTGGCAGACCGGTGCGGCAGCGGCCTGCATGTTACCGTTTCCCTGTATGAAAACGGCATCAATGCTTTTCATAACAATCTGAAACCATCGAGAATATGCGATCAGTTCAGGGCCGGTATACAGCGGCGTCTGCCTGAAATGACCTTATTTTTCAATCCGCTGGCCAATTCTTACGAACGTCTGCACGATCGTGCGCCCTATAGTCGGGATGTGCATGTTCCATACGATGTCAAAGGCGATCTGAAACTCGAGATCAAATCTCCCGACCCGGCCTGTAACCACTATTTGGCCTTTACGCTGATTCTCCTGGCGGGGGTTGACGGCATCGAATCATCCGCACGGCCGCTTCAAAAGCAGCCGCCCCTGCCTGAAACGCTTGGGCAAGCCATCGAAACGGCTTCAACCAGTGATTTTATCAGGGCTGCATTACCACAGGCTGTCAGAAACACTTATTTCAAGCGCAAAACCGAAGAATGGAATATATACAACAAAAGCAAAGATGACAAGGAACTGCTTTTTAACCGGCAATTCCTCTGCATCTGATTTTTGCACGGCAACAGTATTTTATTGAGACGGCGGTGACTTGGTGGAAAATCTGTTGATTGTTGCTTCTTCGGAAAAAAGCGCAAAAAGCCTTGGCGACTTGATACATACCGTTTATCCATGCAGCATCATCTATGCTGCCAATGGCGGTAATGCCCGACGCCTGATCGCACAGAAAGATTTTGATTTAATGATCATCAATACGCCCCTTTCCGATGAAGTCGGAATGGATCTGGCCTTAACGGTCACCACCAAAACCACAACAGGCGTCGTTTTGCTGATTAAGCCAGAGCTTTCTTCCAACGCTTGTGCAAAGGTGGAAAATTACGGCGTTATGGTCGTGGAAAAACCAATAAACCGTGCGATACTATTTCAGGCGATTCGCCTGCTGAATGTTGCGCGCAACCGACTGCTGGGTTATAAAAAAGAAACGGTTAAATTGGAGAATAAGATTGCCGAAATGCGTTTGGTCGACCGAGCCAAAGGCGCGTTGATCAAATGTCTGAATATGAATGAAGAGCAGGCGCACAAATACATTCTAAAACATGCGATGGATATGCGCATGACCAAAACGGAAGTTGCGCAAAACATTTTGAAAACCTATGAATACTAATATGGAGGACCCTGTAAATGAATAAAAAGGCTTATCTGATACTGGAAAACGGAACGGTCTTTGAAGGCGAAAATTTTGGCGCCGATGGAGATGTGACAGGTGAAGTTGTCTTTACTACCGCAATGACCGGTTATTTGGAAACGTTGACCGACCCCAGCTATTACGGGCAGATTGTTGTACAAACTTTTCCGCTGATTGGAAATTACGGCGTCATTCCTGCCGATTTTGAAAGCAGACGTTCTTATGTAAAAGCATATATCGTTCGAGAGTGGTGTCAGGAGCCTTCCAATTTTCGTTGCGGGGGCAGACTTGACACCTTTTTAAAAGACCAGGGCATTGTAGCGATGCAGGGCATCGACACCCGGCGTCTGACAAAAATAGTTCGGGAGTCAGGCGTAATGAACGGCCGAATCATTGTCGGAACGTTGCCCGAAAACGCGTTAGAGGGCGTAAAAGAATACCTCATTAAAGATGCTGTAAAAAACGTCAGTACGACACAGACAATGCATTTTCCCGCCGAACATCCGCAATATAACGTCGTTTTAATGGATTTTGGCGCAAAGGAAAACATCCGCAGAGAGCTGAACAAGCGCGGGTGCAATGTCACAGTCGTGCCCTATAACACAACGGCGGAACAAATCGCCGATATGCACCCCGACGGGATCATGCTGTCCAACGGACCGGGAGATCCCTCTGAAAACACCGGTGTGATCGCAGAACTCAGAAAGCTGCTACAGCTGTGCATCCCGACTTTCGGCATCTGTCTTGGGCATCAGTTAATGGCGCTGTCGCAGGGCGCCAAAACCATCAAGCTGAAATATGGCCATCGCGGCGCCAACCAGCCCGCAGTCGATACCCAGACAAACCGGGTCTATATTACCAGCCAAAACCACGGTTATGCTGTGCTTTCCTCCACCCTGCCGATGGACGCCAAAGCAAGCTTTATCAACGCCAACGACGATACCTGCGAGGGCGTAACCTATACCAAAATGCCTGCCTTTTCGGTACAGTTTCATCCGGAAGCCTCAGCAGGTCCGCTGGACACCAGTTTTCTGTTTGACAGATTTATCGCAATGATCAAGGAGGCAAAAAACAATGCCATTAAATAAAGACATCAAAAAAGTTATGGTCATTGGCTCCGGCCCCATTGTCATCGGCCAGGCCGCTGAATTTGATTATGCCGGCACCCAGGCCTGCCGCGCCTTGAAAGAAGAAGGGCTGGAGGTTGTTTTGGTCAACTCCAACCCCGCAACGATCATGACCGATCATTCAATGGCCGATAAAATCTACATCGAACCTTTAACGCTGGACGTCGTCAAACGTATTATCATAAAAGAACAGCCTGACAGTTTGCTTTCCACGCTGGGCGGGCAAACCGGTCTGACATTGTCTATGCAGCTGGCCAAAGACGGTTTTCTGCAAGCCCACGGCGTCAAGCTGTTGGGCGCCAATCCCGAAACCATCGATAAAGCCGAAGACCGGCAGCAATTTAAAGACACCATGCAGGCGATCGGCCAGCCCTGCATTCCCTCTAAAGTTGTTGAAGATCTTGAAAGCGCGATGGATTTTGCCAGAGAAATGGGATATCCGTTGATTATCCGACCGGCCTTTACACTGGGCGGCACCGGCGGCGGCATTGTACATAACGATGACGAAATGCAGGAAATCACCTCTAACGGTCTGCGGCTGTCCCCCATCCATCAGGTGTTGGTCGAAAAATGCATCTCCGGCTGGAAAGAGATCGAATTTGAAGTGATGCGCGACGGCGCCGGCAATGTGATCACCGTCTGCTCTATGGAAAACTTTGACCCGGTGGGCGTACATACCGGCGACAGCATCGTCATTGCTCCCGCTGTCACGTTATCTGATAAAGAATATCAGATGCTGCGGTCGGCGGCGCTACATATTATTTCAGAGCTGAAGGTCGAGGGCGGCTGCAACTGCCAGTTCGCGCTGAATCCGGATTCCTTTGAATACGCCGTCATCGAAGTGAATCCCCGTGTTTCGCGCTCTTCTGCGCTGGCGTCTAAAGCAACCGGCTACCCCATCGCCAAGGTTGCCGCCAAAATCGCCGTCGGCTACACGCTGGACGAGATTAAAAACGCCGTTACCGGCAAAACCTGCGCCTGTTTTGAACCCGCGCTGGATTATGTTGTCGTGAAATTGCCAAAATGGCCTTTTGACAAATTTGTTTATGCCAAACGGCTGCTTGGCACGCAGATGAAAGCCACCGGCGAAGTCATGGCCATCGGCACCTCGTTTGAACAGGCGATCATGAAAGCTGTCCGGGGCGCGGAAATTTCGCTGGATTCTTTAAATAGCAAAAAGATTCACGCTTACAGCGATGAAGAACTCACCAAACGCATTGACGTCTGTGACGACGAACGTCTGTTTGTCATTTTTGAAGCGCTCAAGCGAGGAGTTGCGACCGTTGATGAGATCCATGCGATTACCAAAATCGATAACTGGTTTTTAAACAAGCTGCTGCACCTGACAAAGCTTGAAAAGCAGCTGGCCGATCAGCCCCTCACCGACGAATTATATAAAAAGGCGAAGATGTACGGCTATACCGATGCGGTCATTGAAAAGCTCTCCGGTCAGTCTATCAAAAACCCGCTATATGCTTCCTATAAAATGGTCGATACCTGCGCCGCAGAATTTTCAGCTGAAACGCCTTATTTTTATTCGGTATACGATCAGGAAAATGAAGCGCTGGAGCATATTCAAAACGCTGCCAGTGATAAAAAGAAAATCATTGTGTTCGGCTCCGGCCCGATTCGCATCGGCCAGGGCATCGAATTTGACTACGCGTCGGTACAATGCGTTTGGTCCCTGAAAAAACTGGGTTACGAAGTGGTGATTGTCAATAACAACCCCGAAACGGTTTCTACTGACTTTGACACTGCAGACCGGCTGTATTTCGAACCGTTAACCGGCGAGGACGTCATGAACATCATCCATACCGAACAGCCCTACGGCGTGGTTGTGGCGTTCGGCGGTCAGACGGCAATCAAATTGACCAAAACGCTGGTAAAAAACAATGTCCGGATTTTAGGTACCTCCGCCGACAGCATCGACGCCGCAGAAGATCGCGAGCGGTTTGACGAGCTGTTGGAAAAGCTGCATATCAAACGTCCCCAGGGCTTTACGGTCATGACCACCGAAGAAGCCTTAGATGTTGCCAACCGAATCGAATATCCGGTTTTGCTGCGCCCGTCTTATGTGTTGGGCGGCCAAAATATGATTATTGCGTTCAATGATGACGATGTCAAAGAATATATGCGCATCATTTTGGCGCAAAACATTGAAAATCCCATTTTAATTGATAAATACTTAAAGGGCACCGAAATCGAAGTAGACGCCATCTGCGACGGAGAAGAGATCCTGATCCCCGGCGTGATGGAACATGTCGAGCGTGCCGGTATCCATTCCGGCGACTCGATTGCCGTCTACCCCGCCTGGAATGTCAGCGAAATCATTACCGAAAAAATTATCGATTGTACCCGCAAGCTGGCCGTATCGCTGCATACCTTTGGGCTGATCAACATTCAGTATATCGTCTATAAAGACGATTTATATGTGATTGAAGTGAATCCCCGTTCCTCTCGGACGATTCCGTATATTTCCAAGGTCACCGGCGTGCCGATGGTGGAGCTTGCAACCCGCTGCATGATGGGGCAAAAGCTCAAAGACCTGGGCTATGGCACCGGGATTTATAAAACCTCTCCCTATGTGGCAGTCAAGGTTCCGGTATTTTCTTTTGAAAAACTGATCGACGTCGACAATCATCTGGGGCCTGAAATGAAATCTACCGGCGAAGTATTGGGCATCGCCAGCACACATGAAGAGGCGCTGTATAAAGGCCTGACCGCAGCCGGTTATAAACTGAAAAAGCATGGCGGCGTTTTGATTACCGTTCGAAACAGCGATAAATCTGAAATTGCAGACACCGCCAAGCAGTTTTATGATCTGGGCTTTGAGCTTTATGCAACCCGCGGAACAGCGGACTTGTTGAACAAAAGCGGTGTTCCCGCCAAAATGGTTAATAAAATCCACGAGAGCGACGACAACACCCTGACCCTGCTGGAAAGCGGGAAAATCAACTATGTCATTTCCACTTCGTCCAAAGGACGTATTCCCACCCGCGACAGCGTAATCATTCGCCGCAAAGCGGTAGAACTGAGCATCCCCTGTCTGACTTCATTAGATACTGCCAACGCCATCGCCGACAGCATCAAAAGCCGTTATTCCCAGGGCAGCATCGAACTGGTCGACATCAATCATCTGCGCACCGAAAAACAGAAGCTGCATTTTTGCAAAATGCAGGGCTGCGGCAACGACTATATTTATTTCGACTGCCTGCAGCAGCAGAAGATCGACAATCCCGAGGGGCTGTCTGTCCGGCTGTCCGACCGGCATTACGGCATCGGCGGCGACGGCGTGGTGCTGATCTGCCCGTCTGACGTTGCAGACGCAAAAATGCGGATGTTCAACCTGGATGGCTCCGAGGGCAAAATGTGCGGCAATGCGATCCGCTGTGTGGCAAAATATTTATATGACAACAAAATTGTTCAAAAAACTGAAATGACCATTGAAACGCTCAGCGGCATCAAATCTCTGCGGCTGTACCAGCGCAACGGCGAGGTATCATTGGCCCGTGTAAATATGGGAAAAGCGGTGTTGGATCCGACGCAGATTCCGGTAGCGCTTACAGGCGACAAAATTATTGACCGGCCGGTTCAGATCAACGGAAACGACTATCGCATCACCTGTGTTTCCATGGGAAATCCACATTGCGTCGTATTCTGCGATATTGTAGATAATCTGGATATCGACACGTTAGGGCCGCAATTTGAGTATAACCCGCTGTTCCCTGACCGTGTCAACGCGGAATTTGTCAAGGTCATTAATAAAAACACCCTGAAGCTGCGGGTATGGGAACGTGGCAGCGGCGAAACCTGGGCCTGCGGCACCGGCGCCTGCGCCGCAGCGGTGGCCGCCGTTGAAAATGGCTACTGCAACAAAAATGAAGACATCATCGTGAAACTGATCGGCGGTGAATTAGTAATCCGTTATACCGATGATGCGGTATATATGACCGGCAATGCAGAGAAATCTTTTGAGGGAGTTGTTGAGATATGACAAAATATATTTTTGTAACCGGCGGCGTAGTCTCCGGACTCGGTAAAGGGATCACCGCCGCATCTTTAGGCCGGCTGTTAAAATCCAGAGGCCTGAAGGTCGCGGCCCAAAAGCTGGATCCTTATATCAACGTCGACCCCGGCACCATGAGCCCCTATCAGCACGGCGAGGTGTTCGTCACGGAAGACGGCGCGGAAACCGATCTGGACCTGGGCCACTATGAGCGCTTCATTGACGAAAATCTCAATAAATTCTCCAACCTGACCACCGGTAAGGTCTACTGGAATGTCCTCACCAAAGAACGCCGAGGCGAATACCTGGGTGAAACGGTACAGGTAATTCCCCACATCACCAATGAAATCAAAAATTTCATTTACAAAGTAGGCAAAACCTCCGACGCAGACGTTGTTATTACCGAAATCGGCGGTACGACCGGCGATATCGAGAGCCAGCCGTTTTTGGAGGCGATTCGTCAGGTTTCACTGGATGTCGGCAAAGAAAACTGTCTGTTCATCCACGTCACGCTGATTCCATATATTCAGGGCTCCGGTGAGCTGAAATCCAAGCCCACACAGCATTCTGTTAAAGAACTGCAATCGCTGGGCATTATGCCGGATATTATCGTCGCCCGCTGCGATATGCCGGTACCGGATACCATCCGGCAGAAAATTTCCCTGTTCTGTAACGTCAAACCCGATTGTGTCATTCAGAATACGACCGTGCCTATTTTATATCAGGCGCCGGTTATGCTGGAAAACAGCAATTTTTCAGATATTGTCTGTCGGGAACTGCATATCGACGCACCAAATAAAGATATGACAGAATGGACACAGATGCTGGATCGGATCTCCAAAATCAATAAACAGGTTCGTATCGCTATCGTCGGCAAATATGTCCGGCTGCATGACGCTTATCTGTCTGTTGCAGAAGCGTTGCGGCATGCGGGTTTTGAGAACTCAGCAGACGTTAAAATTGGCTGGGTTGATGCGGAGACAATCGACGACGCAACCGTCGATAACATTCTGCATGAATACGATGGCATCCTGGTTCCCGGCGGCTTTGGCGATCGCGGCATCGAAGGCAAAATCTGTACCGCCCGCTATGCCCGTGAGCATAAT
>CALWVC010000002.1 GCA_944384865.1 uncultured Clostridia bacterium | reverse complement strand
GCCTGTTATTTGTATTTTTGTTTTTGCCGCTCAATTTGATGTTTTATGTCTTTGCAAAGGATATCCGAACCAAAAATCGGGTGATGCTGATTTTTTCACTGGTTTTCTATGCCTGGGGAGAACCGGTTTATTTGCTGTTATTGTTGGGGATGACGCTGGCCGACTGGCTGCTGGCCCGATACATCGGCAAACAGGCGCCGAAATCCGGTGCGGCAAAATTCGGGGTGTTTGCCGCCTGTGCGGTCAATCTTGGGTTGTTGGGCGTTTTTAAATATGGAACATTCTTTATGGAAAATACCCATGCGTTGTTTGGCTTTCCCAAAGAAGTTATACAGATTGCGCTGCCTATCGGTATTTCGTTTTATACTTTTCAGCTGCTGTCTTATGTAGTGGATGTTTACCGGTGCGAAGTGCCGGCGCAGCGCCGGTTTGCCACGCTGTTATTATATGTGAGTTTGTTCCATCAGTGTATTGCCGGCCCGATTGTTCGGTATCAGGATGTGGAAAATGAGCTGATGCACCGCAGCGTCAATTTCCGTGAGCTGGCACGGGGGATTACCCGGTTCACGATAGGGTTAGGCAAAAAGGCGTTGCTGGCCAACGCCTGCGGCCGTCTGGCCGACAGCTTTATCATGTCGGACGCCACGGCGGCCGGCGCAGACGCGATGTCTGTATTGGTGAATCGGCCGGCGCTGGCGTTATGGATCGGCATGCTGGCGTATATGCTGCAGATTTATCTGGATTTTTCCGCTTATTCCGATATGGCGATCGGTATGGGCCTGATGATCGGGTTTCATTATAAAGAAAATTTCGATTATCCATATATGTCCCGATCCGTCACCGAGTTCTGGCGCCGGTGGCACATATCGTTAAGCAGCTTTTTTCGGGATTATGTATATATCCCATTAGGTGGCAGCCGCTGTTCAAAAGCACGCAATGTCTGGAACCTGCTGGTTGTCTGGCTACTGACCGGTTTCTGGCATGGCGCCAGTTGGAACTTTGTGCTTTGGGGGCTGTATTTCTTTGTGTTTTTGCTGATTGAGCGGTTTGGTTTGCTTGATTGTCTGAAGCGGGGGCCGTCGATTTTATCAAGATTCTATCTGTTGCTGGTGGTTTTTTTCGGTTGGGTGCTGTTTAAATTTCGCAATCTTTCCCTGGTGGGCGCGACGTTGGCGGGCATGTTTGGCCTGAACGGCAACGGGTTTACCAATTTTGAAGTGACGACTGTTTTAAAGAGCAATGTATTTATTTTGCTGGTGGCGATTGTTGCCTGTACGCCGCTGGTAAAAAAGATTGGCGCGAAGCTGGCTGCCGGGTCGTTGGGCGGTGTGGGCACCGCGGTTTATAAAGGCGCTGTGGTTGTGGTGCCGGTGGCGATGCTGCTGCTATCTACGATGGCGCTGGTGGGAGACAGCTATAATCCGTTTTTATATTTTCAGTTTTAACAGGCGGGAGGTGTGTATATGGACCGTAGATCCTATGAGGAACAGGCGCGGCTGGAACAGCTTCGCAGAGAGCGGGAACGCCGGCTGCAGCGCGCCCGACAGCAGAACCGTGATAATCCGATTCAGCGCCGGCGCCGTCCGTTGAAATATATGCTGGTGCAGATTATGGCGTTTTTTATCACGATGTATTTCATGACCTTTTTAGCCGTGATGCTGCCGCTGCGTCCCAGTTATTCCGACGTAGAAAAACGGGAGCTGACGAAGTTCCCGGCGTTTTCCTTTTCTTCGCTGATGGACGGAACGTTTTTTGACGGGATCAATACCTGGTTTGCGGATACGTTTCCGCTGCGGGACTGGTTTATCAGCGGCAACACGGCACTGCACTCTTTATATGGCTTTGGGTCAGAGTCGATTATCGGCGATCCGGTGCAGGGGGACGAGATTCCGGATGTGCCGGCGACCCAGCCGGATACCCAGGCGACAACGCAGGCGGCCGAATCCCAGACGGCGCAGGAATCGACCACCGAAGAGCCCTATGAAGATCTGCCGACGCAGTCGCTCAACGGGATTCTGATTCGCGGAGATGCGGCGTATGAATATTATAATTTTGTCCAGAGCACGGCGGACCAATATGTATCCATTGTCAATCGCTGTGCGACCGCATTGCAGGGGCAGGCGACCGTATATGATATGATCGTGCCGACCAGTATGGATATTATGGTGCCGCAGGGTGTGCGTGACGGGCTGAATACTTCCGATCAGAAAAAAGCGATTGCTTATATGTATGGATCGATGAACAGCGCTGTCCATACGCTGGATGTTTTCGACACGCTCAAAGCGAAAAATAAGGAGTATATCTATTTTCGGACCGACCATCACTGGACGGCGCTGGGTGCATATTACGCTTATGAAGTGTTCGCACAGCAAAAAGGGTTAACGCCGGTTTCACTGACAGAAGATTTTTATAAACGGGAATATACAGGCTATTTGGGCTCATTTTATTCAGACTCCAACAAAGATTCCCGGCTGGGCAACAATCCCGATACAGTAGAGGCTTACGAGCCGAAAGATACCAATAAAATCACCATTACGGATTCCAAGGGTAACGACAACGATTATACGATTATTTCGGATGTTTCCACATGGGTTGCCTCCTCCAAATACAATGCGTTTATCGGTGGCGATAACCCTTATTCAGTGATTCATAACGACAAAGTGACGGACGGATCCGCCTGTCTGGTTGTGAAAGAATCCTTCGGCAACGCATTTGTACCGTTTTTAGTACCGCATTATCAGGATATTTATATTGTGGATTACCGGTATTTCCGGCAGGTCAAGGATACAACTGTAGTCTCGTTGGTTCGCCAGCTGGGGGTACAGGATGTGCTGTTTCTCAACAACACGTCCGCAACACGCAACGAAAGTCTGATGAAATATCTGGATCGTTGTATTGGCGGATAAAACCGTAGTGTTTTTTATCAGGCGATCGCTTGTAAAACCAAGAGATCGCCTGTATTTTATTTCCGGCATAATCGGTCATTTTGTCGAATTTTTCAGGTGATTTTTTAGCATGTTTACAAACTTAGAAAAACTACAGAAATCGCATTGACTTTTTGTTATATGCGTGCTAATTTTATCTTATCTATGAAATTGGAGGTATGTTGCTTTATGCAAATAATCAAAAAAGCAGGCGGCCTGTTCTTGTCGATTGTATTGTTGGCAATGGCTGTATTAGCGGCTGTTCCGGCAGTGAGCGCACAAACGGCGGGCACGGCCTACTATGTAGATGCGGCGGCGGGCGACGACCGTAATGCCGGCACCAGCGAATCCGCAGCGTGGCAGACGCTTTCCAAGGTGAATGCCACCACATTTTCGGCCGGAGATACCATTTATCTAAAAGCGGGAAGCACCTGGAATGAGGTGCTTTATCCGAAGGGCAGCGGAACTGCCAATGCGCCGATTACAGTGACGGCATATGGCCAGGGCAGCCAGCCGGTCATTAACGGCCGGCAGGATGCATCCGTCTGTCCGGTAAATACGGCGGTTTATCTTTCCAATCAGGATTATGTCACGATTCAGGGACTGGAACTGACCAACAGCTCCAACACGACCGAGACGAAATATATTGTAAAAATCGATCCGCGGGACGGTTATACCATGCGGGGTATCGTGATTGCGGATAATTATATCCATGGCGTGTCCGGCGGCTGGAACCGGAATACCCACGAGGGGATGAAGGGTATCAATGCCTGGAGCGAGACCTGGTGGGGCTATTTCGACGGGCTGACCGTTGAGGGAAACACCGTAACAGACGTCAAGAGCGTAGGGATTGAAATTAACGGCTCTTATCAGGGCGGCGACATGAATGGCAACGCTAATGAAAATTCTGCCAAGAATGTTGTAGTTCGCAACAATTATTTGTCGAATATCGGAGCCGATGGGATTCTGGTGAATAACAGCGATGAACCGCTGGTGGAATATAATACCTGCAATAAAGCGCATTCATATTCCGACGCTTATAATGTGGCGATCTGGCCGTTTGCCTGCCGGAACGCACTGTTGCAATACAACGAAGCTTTTAATACCCAGACCACTAAAGACGGTCACGGCTTTGACAGCGATTATCAGTGTACAGGGACGACGTTTCAGTACAATTATTCCCACGATAATCAGGGCGGTTTTATGCTGATCTGCACCGAGCCCCAAACCTGGGATGCGCATACGGCCTTTAACCGGAATACGGTTGTGCGGTATAATATCTCTCAAAATGATCATACCGTGATTTTTGCGCTGACCGGGCATATTGATAATACCAGGGTTTATAATAACACCATCTATATCGGCGAGGGCATGGATACGGATATTGTGACCACCTATGTGCGCGACGGTTGGACCGGTCAGCAATATGCGCCGAACAACACGCAGTTTTATAATAATATTATTTATAATCTGGGCAGCGGCGAATACAACTTCAGCTATAAAAACCTCACCTGCCGCAACACGGTTTGGAGCAACAACCTGTTTTATGGCAACCATCCGGACAGTGAACCCGAAGACGCTCATAAAATTACGGCTGATCCGTTGTTCATCAACGCAGGTGGCGCAGCACAGGGCAGAGATACCTGCGTTGCTTATCAGTTGCAGGAGGGCTCTCCGGCGCTGCAGGCCGGTATGGTCATTGCAGATAACGGCGGACAGGACTTTTTTGGAACCCCTGTTCCTAGATGGACGGCGCCGGATCTGGGCGCCTGCCAGAGAACCGGCGTGCCCGAGCACGACTACCGGCAGGGCGATGTTACCGGCGACGGTGTGATCAATAATAAAGATCTGGCTCGTTTGAAAGCTTATCTGGCGGACGATGCAGTAGAAATGGTGCTTGAAGCCGCCGATGTGGCGGGAACAGACGGTGTGCTGGACGGCCATATCAGCAATAAGGATTATGCCAGAATCAAGGCATATCTGGCCGACGATACCGTTGCGTTTGATCAGTAAAAATACTGTAAATTTGATCGCAATTCTAATAAAATGTAACAGTTTGCAACAGCCGCCGCTCTTCAGAGCCGGCGGCTGTTGGCGTTTATTGCTGTTTATAAACGATTTCGTTTTTTAAAGGCGTTTGCTGTTCGTAGTTGTGTAGGTTTTCTACCGTTACGATAGCGATCGCCTGCATTGCTTCCCGGGTAAAGAACCCCTGGTGAGAGCTGACAATCACATTGGGAAACCCCAGCAGGCGGGCCAGCTCGTCGTCCTCGACAATGTCATTGGAAAAGTCTTCGAAAAAATATTCGCCTTCTTCTTCATAAACGTCCAGCCCGGCGCCGGAAATTTTTTTGGATTTCAGCCCCTCGATCAACGCGGTTGTATCGATCAGCGCGCCGCGGGAGGTGTTGATAATAAAGCAATGGTCCTTCATCTGCTGAATGCTGTCGGCGTTGACGATATGACGGGTTTGGGGCGTTAATGGGCAATGCAGTGAAATGATATCCGAGCGGGCAAACAAATCTTGCAGCGATACATATTCATACGGAAATTGATCTGACGGGTAGATATCATAGCCCAACACCCGCATTTTAAAACCGTTACAGATATCCGCAAACAGACTGCCGATTTGTCCCGTACCGATGACGCCGGCGGTTTTTCCGGCCAGATCCATGCCCAGCAGGCCGTTTATATTGAAGTTGTTGTCCCGGGTACGCACATAGGCGCGATGGGTTTTGCGGTTGACCGTCAGCAGCAGGGCCATGGCGTATTCAGCCACAGCGTCCGGTGAATATCTTGGCACCCGCACGACCCGGATTTTATCTCGTGCGGCGGCCAAATCGACGTTATTATAGCCGGAGCAGCGCAGTGCGATCAGCCCAACGCCGTTTGCACATAATGCATCGATCACCGCCGCATCCACTTCGTCATTCACAAATACGCATACAGCGTCGCAGCCTTTGGCTAAAACCGCCGTATCTGCAGTCAGCTTATAGTCGAAAAATTTTGCCTGATATCCGTATTCAGACAGCAGCGGATCAAACCAGATCCGGTCATAGGGTTTGGTATCATAAAATGCAACCTTCATATACACACCCTATTCATCAGAATACTTATTTTATTTTAACCACTTTTTATACATACATAAGATCATGCGCGGTTGATTTTAAAAATTAAAACGCAGAAAACAAAAGAAAATAAGAGAAATTTAATAAATTTAAAAGATTAAAAAGACTAAATAAAAAAATAAATTTTTTTATATTGACAAGACCTGAGAAATATGCTATGATAACAAGCACGCGAGAAATTTAAAAAAATTATAGCCTGTTCGCGGGCTCTACGGAGGGAAAGATTATGTCAACCTATATGGCAAAAGCCGGCGAGGTTGCACGTAAATGGTATGTAATCAATGCCGAGGGAAAAGTACTCGGTCGGGTTGCGACTGTTGCGGCAAACCTGTTGCGTGGTAAGACAGATCCGACATTTACACCGCATGTTGACTGCGGCCATCATGTGATTATTGTCAATGCGGATAAAGTCGTATTGACCGGCAAAAAGTTGGAACAGAAATATTATCGCCGTCATACCGGTTATATCGGCGGGCTTAAGGAAGTGCGTTATGATACGTTGATGCGGACACGTCCTGAACTGGCAGTAGAACTGGCCGTCAAGGGCATGGTGCCGGATAACACCATCGGCCGTAAAGCGCTGACCCGGCTGCGTGTGTACAAAGGTAGCGAACACAAGCACGAGGCTCAGAAGCCTGTCGCTTACGAATTATAAAGAAGGGAGACAGAATCGCTATGTATGAGACCAAACCTTATTTTTACGGTACTGGCAGAAGAAAAAGCTCTGTCGCCCGGGTGCGCGTCTATAACGGCACCGGCAAGATTACGATCAACGGCAGAGATATTGACGATTATTTCGGCCTTGAAACACTGAAATTGCTGGTTCGGCAGCCTGTGGTGCTGACCAATACGGCTGAGAAGTTTGATATTGTCTGCAATGTAACCGGCGGGGGTGTTACCGGCCAGGCCGGTGCGATCCGTCACGGGCTGTCCCGCGCATTGCTTCAGTATGATGAAGAGTTGCGCCCGGCGCTGAAAAAAGCAGGCTTTTTGACCCGCGATCCCAGAATGAAGGAACGCAAGAAGTATGGCCTGAAAGGTGCAAGACGTGCGCCGCAGTTCTCAAAACGTTAGAACAGCGCTTGTGTTTTAGCACAGCATATATACGTTTTGCTGTCAGTTGAGATGGTAAAAAGACCGGGGACACGTTTCTTTGTGTCTCCGGTCTTTTGTCATATAATTTGGAAAAGGTGATGAGAATTTCATTTGCACTGTGAAATACAAAAAAGTAAAAAACCACCTGTTCTTTTCAAAATCGAACAAATGGTTTAATTTCATATTTTCGGCCTGTTATTGATGCAGTTTTTCAGATGCGCCAAAAGAAAATTTCGTTTTTATAGATGTTTCCCTTTATCAAGATGATCGGAGTAGATTGCTCTGATACCGGCGGGCGTATGTGACGAACAATGCATTCAAATTTGATGTACTCAGGCTTTCGGCGCGGGCATATCCAGTAAAACCTCTCGGTTCGTTCCATAAAAGACTTCCGGGCGTCCGGCAATCAGGCGACAGAACTGTTCAAATCGATCCCATGTATTATGAATATCAAATTCATAGGCATGCCCCCAGATATAAAACAGTTGCGGGGTTTGTGCGTCGTTTTCGATGAGTTCCTGCCCAAGCCGGAACAGTTCGTCCCATTCAGCGTAGAAATATACGGTAGGGTTGAATCGGAGAAGACGATCCTGCAAATCAAAAGAATGTGTGGACGTCAGGGTGCGGGCATATCGGATACCGGTTTTTCGGGCGATAATGTCGGCGACCCGGTCGTCGTTATTGGCTCCGCCGCAGGGATACGCCATTCCCACGACTTCATAGCCGGCCAACTCAGACAGCGCAAGGCGGTCATCTTCTACCTGGTGAACGATTTCCTCTTCCGTAAGCGCCGGCAAAAAAGGATGTGTACAGGTGTGTGCGGCAATTTCATGTCCGGCGTAAATGTCCCGGATTTCCTGCGGTCTGGGTTTTACATGCGCCACAGTTACGTTTTCCCGCCACAATGAACCAGGTTGTCCCAACAGTTCGGAATTAATATTGAATGTTGCTTTCAGCCCATACCGGTTCAAAAGCTGTATCAGTCGTTGATCCTGTGTGATGCCGTCATCGAAACTGAAAGTAACAGCTTTCATTTTCCCCTGAAATATCAAAAAACCATCTTCTTTTATATATTTTTTAAATATCCGGCATTATTGTTGTCGGTTTTTGTTATGTTAGCATGTTTGATGATCGTTGTCAAGAATAGATTTTTACAAAAACTTTGTAAAAACAAAAAATATATATTGCTTTTTACATATGAATATGCTATAATTCTTTAGTGCCTTAAAAGGTTACAGGCGTGCGCCAGTAGCTCAGCTGGATAGAGTGTTTGGCTACGAACCAAAAGGTCGGGGGTTCGAGTCCCTCCTGGCGCGCCACGTCGGAACGAGTTACGCTCGTTCCGATTTTTCATTTCATAAAAAATCAGTCACCCGCTCCACTGTTTTTCCTTTCCGCAAAAGGTCACGCTCGGCTCATCTGCTCGCTTGTAAACGCCCTCGCAACGGCGCGCTGTCGCTACCAACCTTTTACGGGTTCAAGCCTACATCCAAATTTTACAATGGCATCTTTTTCGTTACTTCTTTATTTTTATGTGATATAATGACGAAAAGTAACTTCATATATTTAATGGAGGGCGCAATATGAAAACAATGGAGACAGGACGTTTGACTTTGCGAACATGGTAGCTTGATGATTTCAATGATTGGTATGAATATGCGAAAGATCCTCAAGTTGGCCCTATGGCAGGCTGGAAACCTCATTCCAGTAAATATGTACGCAGAACAAAACAGTGGCATATACCGAAAATGGTCCGATATGGCTGGGTTTGGTATGAACATGGATGTGTTAAAATGTATCAAAAAACATAACGCAAAAATCATAACGGTTTCTGATGTGCATTGTCCTGAAGATGTCGGTTCAAAGATTTCAGAATTAAACAGGCCGATTTTTGACGCGTAGATAGACTGCGGATATTATCGAACCTCCTGATCCGAATCAATCTCGGCTTTAAATATATATGATTATAGGACATTTTTGCTGTCTGGAGGTAAAAAATGAACGTCATTCACCCCCCCGAAAACTGCAATATGGCGATACCATCGGGATAATAGCGCCTTCTATTGCTTTGAAGCCGGCGCATATTCAACATTCGACACAAAGATTGCGCTCTTTGGGATTCCATATTCAATTGGCCGAGCATATTTTTTCGGATGCCCATGGGTTTTCCGGAAGTATTGAAGAACGGGCGGAAGATTTTAACGTCATGATATCAAATGATAAAATCAAAATGCTTTTGTTTGGCGGCGGAGAGGTCTGTAATGAGATTTTACCGTATATCGATTATGACAATATACGGACACATCCCAAAATTATTTGCAGTTCCAGCGACAGCACCACGATTCTCAATGCAATTAACTATATGAGCGGATTGATAACCTTTTACGGGGCTTCTGTCCGGACTTTCGAGAATCTTACCGACTATAACAGACAGGCATTTGAGAATCTTCTGATGAATGTCGGGCATGCGTATATAAAATCCGCTCCATGGAAAACAATCTATCCGGGAAAATGCGAAGGAGTATTGGCCGGCGGTTATCTTGTGAATTATGCGGCATTGTATGGACTGGAATTTTACCGTGAAATACCTTATGATTCTTGCATCCTGTTTCTTGAAGATTATGAAAGGTTCAGTTCTCCGGCTGCCGTTTCCAAATGGTTTGCAAATCTTGAACACAGAAATGTTTTCAAAAGGGTGGTGGGGTTGATCTTCGGGCATTATGCAGTAAACGATTATCCGGTCATTGACGATATCCTTTACAGGATTGGTGAAAAATATCATATTCCTGTCGTCAGATGCAAGGATTATGGGCATGGGCTAAACAACGCAATTTTGCCAATAGGGGTCGCGGCAAGACTGGATACAGACGCAGATGTATTTGCGTTACTGGAAAGCGGTGTCTGCGATTGATACAAGATGCGTCACCATAGTGTATAGCGTCAGGTCAACTCTCACCGCCAAAATCGCAAAAATATTTTTTACATGTCGGAGCGAAATTTGTTTTACTCCGGCATATGGATACAAAAAAGCAAGGCGACCTGCAGAATAAAGACTGCAGGCCGCCAGTTTATTGCCGCATGTTCAGTTTTCTATCCTATGGGCAACTATTTGGTTCCATACAGCCGGTCGCCGGCGTCTCCAACGCCGGGGACGATCATACCTGTATCGGTTAGCCCTGTATCCAACGCGGCCAGGTACACTTCAACTTCCGGATGTGCTTTTGTAAACAGAGTCAAGCCCTCCGGAGATGCGACCAGGCAAATCAGCCGGATACTGCGTGGATTATACTGCTTGACCCGGTTGACGGCATAGCTGGTGGAATGGCCGGTGGCCAGCAGCGGATCTAACACAAAAACGTCGCGCTGGGAAATATCCTCCGGCATTTTACAGTAATATTCAACGGGCTGACCGGTCTGTTCATCCCGGTAAACGCCGATATGGCCGATCTTGGCAGCAGGAACCAGGTTTTGCAGTCCTTCTACCATCTGCAGCCCGGCGCGCAACACCGGCACCAGCGCCAACTTGCTGCCGCGCACCGACTTTGATCGGGCGGTAGCGACCGGTGTGGTGATTTCAATCTCGCGCAGCGTGATCTTTTTTGTGGCCTCGTAACCGAGCAGCACGGTGATTTCGGCGACCAGTTCACGAAACGCTTTGGCCCCGGTTTCAGCATCTCGCAGCATGGTCAGCTTATGCTGCACCAACGGATGGTCGCTGATAAAAACGTTGTTCATTATACGTTCTCCTTTGCATTTTCGATTCGGTGCACTTTGTCTATCCGGGTCTGGTGGCGACCGCCCTCAAAGGGGGTGTTCAGGAATAAGTCGACCAGTTCCAGGGCAAAAGCATCGCCCAGCACCCGTCCACCCAGACACAGGATATTGGCGTCGTTATGCAGCCGGGTATATTTTACTGAAAAATGATCCGAGCAGACCGCGGCCCGGATCCCGTGGACTTTATTTGCGGCCATGGACATACCGATCCCGGTTCCGCAGATCAGAATGCCTTTGTCACATTCGCCTGCGGCAACAGCTGTCGCAACGGGATAAGCAATATCAGGATAATCTACCGATTGGCAATCAAAGGTGCCAAAATTTTTATAGGCAACACCGGTTTCATCCAGATGTTCCATCACTTTTTGCAGTAATTCATAGCCGCCGTGGTCACAACCTAATGCAATCATTATAACAGATCCTTTCTTTATTTGGAGTCAACTTGCTTTTTTAACAGTTCCCGCTGCGCCTGTGGAAGCCGCAAATACACCGGCTGCAGCGCCGCGGGGTTACAGGCGCGCTTGGCATATAAAATACCCAATTGCGCCACCGCTGCGCCGGAAATATACCGCCTGTTTTCTGCTGCTGCCTGCACTGCCGGCAAAACGGTCTGGAACCGTTGATAACATAATTGTGTGCCGTCGCCCACCAGCAGCACCGGTAAGGATTGCGCAGCCAGTTCTTGCTGCAATTGCGTCAGTGGCAGCGCCCGGTCAGGGCAGAGCCGGGTGATGACCTGACCGTCACTGGTAAACAGCGCATTATACACCTGCCCGCACCGGGCATCCATCACCGGACATAACAGCCCTTTGAAGTCTCGCACTCCATAAGCTGCGGCCTCCAGCGAAGAGATGCCGATACAGGGCGTATGCCGTACCGCCGCGATCCCTTTGACAGTGGCCAGGCCGATGCGCAAGCCCGTAAAAGAGCCGGGACCGTTGACGACGGCGATGAGATCGATTAAGCTGTCAGATTGATCTGCCTGTCGCAATGTATCTGCAAGCAGCGGCAACAGTGTTTGAGAGTGCGTCAGGCCATTGTGAATCAATCCCTGCGCCAGCACCACGCCATCCTCTAAGACTGCACAGCTGCCGCTGACTGAGGAGCTGTCGATTCCCAAAACGATCATATTGACAACCCCCTTATTTCAAAAACGCGCTGATCGGGCTGTTCGCCCATATATATTCGAATCTGAATGCAGCCTTCCGGCAGCGCGTTTTCAATATTTTCACTCCATTCACAGGCGACGACACCGCCTGCGTCGCAATATTCAAAGAAGCCGGTAGAATATAGTTCGTCAAAGGTTTGAATCCGATACATATCAAAATGGAACAGGTCCAGCCGGCCGCCCCGGTATTCGTGCACAATAGCGAACGTCGGGGAACTGACTTCACCGGTATAGCCCAGCGCGTCGGCCAGCGCACTGACAAACGCAGTTTTTCCCGCGCCCATGCCGCCGTACAGCGCCAATACTTCACCGCCGTGTAGTCGTTCGGCAACCGCGCGGGCAATGGAGAAAGTGTCTGTTAAATTATGGCTAACAAATTGTTTCATAAGATTCTGAAAGATTCCTTTAAACCCCAGATTGAACCCACCCGGTTTTTTGAAGCTCTGTAATGGTTGCCGGTTATTTACTGGTTGGGTTTGTGTGTGAAATAGTTTGTGACAATCATCAAAACGACAGTATGCGCCGGTTTTGATATGATTAAACGTCGCGTAAATATAACTGGCGTTTATTGCGGTTTTTATATACGCTCAGCACCAGGCCGACGCCTAAATACAGACAGATTAACGAGGTGCCGCCTGCAGAAAAGAACGGAAGCGTAACGCCGATGACCGGTAGCAGCGCCAGGCACATACCTAAATTAATGATGATCTGTGAGGTGAACATTCCAAATACGCCGGCGCAGATTATCGAGCCTTGCCGGTCGTGTACCAAAACGCCTATCCGGATAATACGGATGACAATTGCCAACAGCAACGCGCAGATCACCAGACAGCCGATCATACCCAGTTCTTCACCGGCCACCGAAAAAATAAAATCGTTATAAGCCTTGGGAACGCTGCCCGACTGGGTTTTTGGTCCGTTTAAATAACCGTAACCGGTAATGCCGCCGGAGCCGATTGCCCGTAAAGCCTGTAGCTGTTGATACCCTCGGCCCAGCGGTTCAGATTCCAGATTCAGAATAATGGTAAACCGCTCCCGCTGGTACTCGCTCAGTCCGAAAAACCAGATCAGCGGAGAGACGGCGGCGATCAATACGCCGCTGATAGCAAAATATCGAAGTTTGACGCCGGCGGCAAACAGCATCGCGAGAAAAACGCAGCCCAAGATAATGCAGGTTCCAAGGTCCCGCTGCAATACCATGACGACCGCCGCGGGCGCCAGGCCGTGCAGCGCCAGCAGCAGCACGTTCAGCGGGCGGTTGATGTCCTGCTTGTTCAGCGCGGCGACGTGGGTGGAAAAGCTGATAATTAAAAAAATTTTGATCAACTCAGAGACCTGTAGCGACATGCCAAAGGGCAAAGAGATCCAGGCTTTGTTGTCGGTTCCGTCCGGCGCATAGCCAAAAAAATAGGTGATACCCAGCAGCAGTATCGACAGAATCAGATAAATCGGAAGCGCCCGCGTGTTGGCGAAGGTTTTGTAGTCGAACAACGAAATGACAATCGCAACGGCAACGCCGATACACACCGAAAGCAGCTGCACAAAAAACTGCCGGCTTTCGCCGGTATAACGGGTTGCGGAAAAAACCAGTGCGCAGCCGAACAGCGAAGCGACGGCGCACAGCCCCAGCAGCAGTTTATCTGTTTCGCGAATATAATCGGCGATGTTTTGAAGCATTCCCTGGAAAAACTTTTTCATGTCGGCTCCTGTGTTTTGATAGTCTGTGTTTATTATAAAACATCTCAAAGCTTTGCGCAACTTTATTTTCGGGGATTTTTGATTTTTCTGCACTAAAAACCGACAAAGGAAAGCATGCGTGCGAAAGCGGATGTTTGTAAAGATTTAAATAAACGGTATTGGCGATATGATAAAGAAAACCGCAGAACATCGTGTGGTTCGGCGGTTTTACATATTTTATGACACAACTTATTTGAGTTCTGCAACAGTCACGCCGTCTTCGCCCTCTCCAAATACGCCAAGCCGGAAGCTGCTGACAAATTTGTTGTTTTTCAGATAACGGTGGATACCTGCCCGCAGTGCGCCGGTTCCCTTACCATGAATAATGGTAAAACTGTGTATGTTGTTCATCATCGCGCTGTCGATAAACCGGTCCAGCTCCAGCGTGGCTTCTTCAACGTTCTGACCGCGCACATCAATTTCCAGCGTCGCGCGTTTTGAAGCTTTTCCGTTTTCGCCGGCACCCTGAAGGCTGTGCCTGGTTTTGGGCGGCGCTTGTTTTGCATGTTCGACCAGACGCAGGTTTTGCAGCGGCACCTTCATTTTCATCATGCCGGCCTGCACCTGTACATTTCCGGCGGCGTCGGGTAACGCGAGAACAGTAGCTTGCCGCCCAATATCAAAAATCTGTACGCTGTCTCCGATCTGTAATGGGCGCGGCAGCTGATAGGAGCTGTCCGGCTGCTTGCTGCCATCCTCCAGACGGTCCAGCTTTTTAAAGCTGGACCGTGCTGCGGCCCGCATTTTAGACAGATCGGCCGACCGGTCCTTTTTTAATTGTTCCATTTCATCTAAAATGCGGTTGACACGCTCTTTTGCGTCGTCGATCAACATACGAGCCTGGGCTTTGGCCTGTTCCATCTGGTGGTTATAATCCCGCTGCAGCCGGTCGGCGGCCTGCTGGGCCTGCCGCATGTTTTCTTCGGCCTGCTTTGCCATCTGCTGCGCCTGTTCCTGCTGTTGCTCATATTCTTTCCGGGTTGCTTCCAGCCCGGACAATACCCGTTCAAAGCGGCTGTCTTCGGTGTGCACCAGCTTTTGCGCATGGCTGATAATGACCGGATCCATGCCCAGCTTTTGCGAAATAGCAAAAGCGTTCGACCGGCCGGGCACGCCGATCAGCAGTTTGTAAGTAGGCGCCAGTGTCTCGACGTCAAATTCACAGCTGCCGTTTTCCACCCCGGGGGTATCCAACGCATATGCTTTGAGTTCGGCATAATGGGTAGTGGCGGCAATCACGCCGCCGGTTGCTTTCAATTGTTCAAGAATAGCGGTGGCAAGCGCGGCGCCTTCTACCGGATCGGTGCCGGAGCATAACTCATCCAGCAATACCAGCGATCGGCGATCCGATTGTTTTAAAATGTGAATAATGTTGGTGATGTGTGAGGAAAAGGTGGAAAGCGACTGTTCGATGCTTTGCTCGTCGCCGATATCCGCCAAAACCCGATCAAATACCGACACACAGGAATGGTCGGCGGCCGGGATCAGCAGGCCGCACATGGCCATCAAACACAAGAGCCCGGCGGCTTTCAGCGTGACGGTCTTGCCGCCAGTGTTCGGCCCGGTAATGACCAACACCCGATAGGCGCCGCCCAGCCGGATATCTACCGGCACTACTTTTGTCGGATCCAGCAGGGGATGGCGGGCCTTTTTCAGGTCGATCACACCTTGATCATTCAACGCCGGAACCGAAGCGCGCATATCAAACGCGAGCTTGGCTTTGCCGAAAATCAGATCCAGTTCCTGTGCTACCGTGCAGGAACGCCGGATCGCGTCGGCAAACTGCGCCGCCTCGCCGGACAGCAAAAACAGGATGCGCTCTATTTCTGCGGTTTCTTTGGCCTTGAGCACCTTGATTTCATTGTTTGCTTCCACCACCGCCATGGGCTCTACAAACACCGTAGAACCGGTAGAAGAGGTGTCGTGTACCAGGCCCGGCACATCGCCGCGGTGTTCCGCCTTGACCGGTACCACAAACCGGCCGTTGCGAATGGTGATGACGGCGTCCTGCAAATATTTCTGATAGGCGCCGGAGTGTACAATATGATCCAGCCGGTCGCGAACCTTGTTTTCGGCGTTGACGATGCTGCGGCGGATTGCGAACAGGTCCGGCGATGCGTGATCGCTGAGCGCTTCTTCTGACACAATACTGGTGAAAATCTTATCCTCCAGATAGCTGTTGGGAACCAGCGCGCAAAAGCGCTGATCCAGCGAGGTTTGCAGCCCGGCGCAACGATGATACCAATCCAGCAGCAGCCGGATGCACCGCAATACACCGCCGATTTGCAGCAGTTCTTTCATCGACAGCATACCGCCCGCATCCGCGCGGGACAGGGCGTTGTCTACTTCCTGCAAATCGGCAAAGGACGGCGAGCCGAACCGGGCGGTCAGGATATAAGCATCCTCTGTGTTTTTGATCAGTGTCTGTACGCCGGCGAGATCGGAGCAGGGGGTGAGTTGGGCCGCCTGCTGTTTTGCGGCGTCGCTGACGCAGCGGTTTTGCAGCATCTGCAAAACCTTGTCCAGCTCCAGGGTTATCAGATCTTTGCGATCTGTCATAATCGATCATACCTTTCAATGTCCGGCGCATGTGGCGCCGGGGTCCGGATTGTTGTAAAACAGGTGTTTTGCCAAAAATGTTCAAATGGTTTTGTAAAAATCCAGGGTTTTATAACTGCGGTCGGTCTGGGTTAAGATAAATTGTTCGCAGACGGCCGCCAGCCGGTCTAATGAGGGTTGACGCAACCGAAATGCAAAGGCCCGGCCCGGCGCCTGTTCCAGAATATATCGTATTGCGGCCAGCACACCGGCGGTAATTTCCATACAGGTCGGCGTTTTGACGCCGCAGTTTTGGCATTGAACCGTGCCGCGCAATACGTCGAAACGGGGCGCGGCAATATCCGCCCGGCGGCAGACGCTACAGCCGGAAACATCCGGCATATAGCCGGAAAACTGGCAGAGTTTCAGCTCATATACGCTTTTGACCAGCGGCTGTGGCTGTGTATCTTCACACAGCCGATGCAACGCCTGTAATGTCAGCTGCAAATAGTCGTTGGCGGGCTCCTCCCGTGGAGCAAGCATTGTCAGCAGCTCGCAAAAGTAACCTGCCAGCGCCAGCGCGCGCAGATTCTGGCGCAGCTTGAAAAAAACCTCTGCCGGCTGCGCATCTCCGATTTTATATGTATCCCGGCCTTTATAAACCGAAAGCCGGGCGTAACACAAAAGCTGGGTGCCGCTCTGGTGTTTGGAATGCAGTTTGAGCGCGCCCGGTACAAACGCCCGGATCAGCCCAAGCTGTTCAGTCAGTATAGTTACCAGCCGGTCGTTTTCCGACACCTTCTGTTCTTTGATAATCAGTCCCATCGTGGGGGTGGCGGCCATGCTCCTGCGCCTCCATATATTTAAATTTCAGATAATCGTCTATTTTACCGGATGCGGTAAACACATCCCAGAGCCGGTTGCTTTCCATCAATCAAAGACCTCCTACAGTTGCATTTTTACACAACAGCCTTTGATTTATTATAGGTAAATAAAACCGAATTGGTTAATCCAACCCGAAATTGTGGATACTGCCTGCCCGGTTGCGCCAGCCTTCCTTCACTTTGACCCAAAGCTGTAAATTGACTTTACAGCCAAAAAACTGCTCCAGATCCTGACGGGCCAGACTGCCGGCCTGTTTGAGCATCGCGCCTTTTTTCCCAATGACAATCCCCTTGTGGCTTTCACGTTCGCAATAAATAACGGCGTTCAGATCCAGTATTCCGTCCGGCCGCTCGGAAAAGCGTTCGATGTCGATGGCCAGACCGTGCGGTACTTCCTTATCCAGCAGCCGCAGCAGCTTTTCCCGGATCATTTCGGCGGCCAGCGCCCGTTCCGGCTGGTCGGTCAGCGCATTATCATCGAAATAATGCACCGATTCCACTGCGTAAGAGGAGAGCTGCTGCAATAAAACATCCATCCCATCGCCTGTAGCGGCACATACCGGGATGATCGCGTCGAAATCATATAGTTCGCTGTATGCCTGTATCACTGCCAGCAGCGCGGATTTATCCGACAGCAGGTCGATTTTGTTCAGTGCCAGAACCGCCGGCAGCCGCCGTTTTTTAAATGTTTCACACAGATCCCGTTCGGCCGGCGCGATTTTTTGATTTGCCTCTGCTACCAGCAGACAACAGTCAACATCCGCCATGCCGTCATAGACGGCTTTCACCATTTTGGTGCCCAGCGCGTTATGGGGCTTGTGCAGTCCGGGCGTGTCGATAAAGATCAGTTGCAGCTCGTCCCTGGTGTATACGCCGGTGATTTTTGTGCGGGTGGTCTGGGGCTTGTCTGAAACGATGGCGACTTTTTGCCCTAAAATACGGTTTAATATAGAGGATTTGCCCACGTTTGGGCGGCCGACAATGGCGATAAAACCACAGGTTGTTTTCATGAAAACACGTGTTCCTTTCAATGTTGGAGCCGGTATTATGTGACGGGATTTTTATTTATCCGCCCTCGAATAAATAAAATAGCGGCGGGCAGCGCCGCCGCTAAAAGCGCCGGATACCATGGCTGTGTCTGACAAAACTGCAGCAGACGGCGCCATCCTGCGCCGTCTGAAAATAAAATGCCCGCGACAATCACCGCGCCGAGCGCCAAAATGAATACAGCGCCGGCCGCAAGATCTTTGATAAGGCCGATTTGCCGGTCGAAATCGGTGGTGATCCGATCGCATAGCGTTTCAATTGCCGTATTGAACAGCTCGGCGGCAAATATAACAAAACACAATACAATCAACGCGACCCAGCCGCCGCGGCTGTGGACAAAAAACGGAGCCAGCGCGAAGCAATATGCCGCCGCGGCCAGGTGCACGCGTAAGTTACGGGTTTTCTGAATGCCCGCGGCAAGACCGCGAAGCGCGTAGCCAAAACTGAAAAGCATCTGTTTCATTGGTCAGATATGGGTGCGGGCGTAATTTGTGTTTTCGGGGAGACCCAGCAGCGTCATGACATGTTCCTCCTTTTCCCGCATCCGCACCGATTGCAGCCCGCCGTCGACATGGTCGTAGCCCAGCAGATGCAGCATCGAGTGGGCGGTCAGATAAGCCATTTCCCGCTGAAAGGAGTGGTTATAATCCTGCGACTGTTTATATGCACGCTCGGCGGAAATCACGATATCGCCCAGCATTTTAGCGCCGGTTTCCGGGTTAATATCGTAGACGCCGTTGTCGCCCAGCGGGAAAGATAACACGTCAGTCGGCGCGTCAATATGCCGGAACTGGTCGTTGAGCTTGGCAATCTGCGCGTTGTCTACAAAAAAGATGTTCACTTCTGCCGAGCCTTCAAACCGCTCCATTTTCAGCACGGCGGTGCAGCAGCGCCGCAACAGCATCCGAATACCTGTGGGTATTTTGAAGCTGTTTTGCCTGTCTGTAATAGTGACTTTTATTTTATCCATGTTTATAACCTTCCTTTTTTTGCGCCGCCGACAGCGGCATTGCCGATTTTAAAGCCGTATCCACGGCGGATATATAAAACAGCGTCACAATTACGCGCTGTTAAAGGTTGTTTATTTTTCAAATTTTTTGCGCCGGGCCCGCTCATTGGCTTTTTCATAGGCTTTGACAATCGCCTGTACCAGATGATGCCGCACCACGTCCTTTTCAGAAAAACGAACGATGGATATATCTTCTACGGATTTTAATACTCGCATGGCGTCGATCAGGCCGCTGGATTGCCCGGACGGCAGATCAATTTGTGTGATGTCGCCGGTAACCACCATTTTGGAATTGAAGCCCAGTCGGGTCAGAAACATTTTCATTTGTTCCCGTGTGGTGTTTTGCGCCTCGTCCAGAATAATGAAGCTGTCGTCCAGAGTCCGGCCGCGCATATAAGCCAGCGGCGCAACTTCAATGCAGCCCTTTTCCTGCTGCTTTTGAAAGTTTTCGGCGCCCAGCATATCAAATAGCGCGTCATATAACGGCCGCAGATAGGGGTCTATTTTCTGCTGCAGATCGCCGGGCAAAAAGCCCAGTTTTTCCCCGGCTTCTACCGCCGGACGGGTCAGGATGATCCGTGCAACCTGTTTTTGCTTGAATGCCCGGACCGCCTGGGCAACGGCCAGATAGGTCTTGCCGGTTCCCGCCGGCCCTACGCCCAGGACCACGGTGTTATTGGTGATTGCCTCAGCGTATTTTTTCTGGCCCAGCGTTTTGGGTCTGATGGGTTTGCCTTTCTGGGTGATGCAGATACAGGCGCTGTCGGTCAGCGCGGTCAGATCTTCATTTTCGCCGTCGGCTGCCAGAGAGATGATATAGCGGATATTTTGTTCGGTCAGCGGCTCACCCTTTTCTACCAGCGCCGCCATGCTGCCCAGAATCTGTTCGGCCAGCGCGGCGTTGGATTCGTCTCCGGAGATTTTCAGCGCGGAATCCCGGTATACGACCTGTACGCCGCATTGGCGCTCGACGGTTTTAATGTTTTGATCCAGATTCCCAAACAGCGCAGAGGGGTTGGATAGATGTGAAATATTTAACAATCTTTCGGTCACAATAACAATCCTTTTCCATAAAAAAATGTACAAAAGTCCATAATTTTTTAACAAAAAATTTATTTTTGTGGATAATGCTCAAAAACTATGTGCCTATTATAGCATATTATTTTTGATTTGTCACGGATTTATTAAAATTTTTTCCTCTTTCGCAATATTTTCTTTGCAAATAAACTGTTGTATATATTTAACGCCTTTTTCGGTCGTCTGTATATCAGCCGGCCCTTTTTCAAGCAGCGTGTTTCCAAGCTGTTCAGAACATAAGGCGTCCATCTGCTGCTGGGCCTGCGCCAGCGCCGTTTGTTTGTCGATCGTGAAGGAGTTGCTGTGGATTTTATAAAATGCGGCGGTGGTGATTTTCAGCGGCAGCCGCACGCCGCCGATTTCCGGCTGCCAGATGCTTTTTTCAGAGGTATACGGTTGTTTGATTTCGCCCAGGAACAGTGGAATTTCCAGCCCAAACAATGAAAGTACCCGGCGATGAATCGGTTTTTCATCGGTAAATTCAGCTGTTTGTACAAACGGAACAAATACGTCCAGCGTTCGTGTGATTTCGGCGTAAATTTCCGATCTGGCGTGTTTGAACAGCGTGCTGCCATTGGTCAGATCTACAGTTCCGGATACAAGAAGCTGCCCTTTTGTGACCGCCTCGCCGACCCGGACGGCGGTGGTGCCCTCGTAGGTTTTAATGCTGACGATGCGGCCGTCTTTGGCGGCGACGATATTGCAGGGCTCATAATTTTCGGTGGATGCAGGCGGCTGGGTGGTTTGCCGGCAGTCTACGGTAACGATGCTGTTTTCAATGTTGATAGCCGCCCAGGACAGCTCCGGCAGCTCCATCAGCAGTTTCAGCCGGGCGTCTTTCTGATCGATGTTATCACGCCGGCAGCCCTCGTATACGCCGGCATTTTTCAACGCCGACAGGATCCGGTTGTTGTCAAGACTGCCGGCGCCGACGATATTTACATTCCATACAAATCCTGAAAGGAAAAACAGCAGCGCGAAAAAAGCAGCGCCGCCCGCCAGCAGGCCATAACGCTTTTTATATCGATTAACAACAAAGATCAGCCCGCGTTTTTTTTGCAGTTTTAAGCGCATTCCCGCTTTTTTAGCATTTTTTCTGCATTTTTTATAGTCTGCGGCGCGCATACAGCCATACAGCACGCCATCGGAAATCCGGGGATCCCAGATTTCGATACCGCTTCGGGCGCACAGGTTTAAAAAGCGTTCCGGAAAACCGCCCATACCGCGGAATTTCACATATGCGGTTATGTAGCGGTACAGCAACAGCATAAACATAAACAGGCACCTCTTATTGATCAAAGGTTAGGGCGCGGATACGCCCGGTAACGGTGACGCCGTCGTTTTTCAGGTTGCAGATTTGCAGACCGGTGCCGGTGCAGGCGATGATACCGGACCCGGTGTTCAGCCGCACAATCTGATCGCTGTATTCCAAAACGGTGCATTTGCCGTCGATAATCGCCTGCCGGTTGGCGCAAAGTTCAATATGCGCGCCGCCGCCCAACAGTCCGCCGGGCAGCTCCAAAAGTCCCGAAAGCTTTTCGCCGCCAAACCGTTTTTTACCTTTGTTCATGAATCGAACCTCCATTTTGCCGGGGAGAAATTGCACAACAATCTGCTATAGCAGGTGGTTGTGCCGCTGTTTAAGCCTATGAAAATTTGCAGTTGTTCATGCACCGGAAGGGCGTGTTTATATGAAAATACAGAAAATCTGTCTGGCGGCGGTTGTCCCGCTTACAGCGGTATTGTTGCTGTGGAAGGGCGGTGTGATCGGCGCAGGCATTCGTACCGGCATCCAGTTGTGCGGCAGCGTTATTATTCCGTCGATGTTTCCGTTTATGATGTTGTCCGGGTTTATTGCCCGGTCGGGACTGTTGCTTTCGGTATCTCGATTATTGGAGCCGGTTTCCATGCGATTATTGCGGTTGCCGGGTTGCGGAATGGCGGTATTTTTGTTGAGCCTGATTGCCGGTTACCCGGTAGGCGCGTCATTGTGCGGCCAGATGTGTGCAGACGGCCTGTTGCAGCCGGAACAGGCCAAACGGCTTTGCTTATATAGCTGCGGCGCCGGCCCGGCTTTTTTGGTGCTGGCCGTGGGGCAGGGGATGTTGGGCAGTATTCGGGCCGGGTATCTGCTTTTAGGCGCACATTTACTGGCGGCGGTTTGTACGGCGCTGTTGTTTGCCAGGGGCACGCCGGTTCAGACGCAGCCTGCGGCGCTGCGCCGGCGGCAGACTGGCTTACCGGACGCAATGGTGGAGTCGGTGGCTGCCGCGTCAAGCAGCATGGTATTGATCTGTGCGTTTGTGCTGCTGTTTTCCGGTGTGGTAGCTATTCTGCGGTCTGCAAAATTGCCTGTGTCGGCGTTTTGCGCGGTTGTATCGGCGTTGGAGGTATCCAATGGTTGCGTCTGTTTGGCACAGCTGGATGCAGCGCTGCCATGTATAGCTGCGGCGGTGGGATTTGGGGGTTTTTCGGTGCTTTGTCAGATTCTGTCGGTTTCTAAGACAGCCCGGCCCCGTTTTCGGATGCTGCTGTTGGCGCGAAGCGTGCATGCGTTGTGTTCCTTGATCTTTTGCCAGGTGTTTTTATGGATATTCCCATCTGCACAGCAGGCTGTGCAGACAGGCGCCACAGTGCATCGTCAGGTGCAGGTGTTTTCTGCGACACCGCAGTTTGCATTGGCATTATTGTTGCTGTGTGTGGTGTTTTTGTCGGCAGTTTATACCCGCTCGACAAAAAGAACGGTAGATTTTTTTTAAAGACTGTGCTATACTGTTTTTACATTTTAAATATAAAGAGGAGGAGTCCGAATGCGCCGCAAACTGTACGGACAGGGCGTCCCGCGTGCTTGCAGCCATTGTTTTTTTGGTGTGCCGGCGCAGCGCGGCGATCAGATTTTATGTATCAAAAAAGGCGTCGTTGCGCCAGATTTTAAATGCAGAAAATATAAATATGATCCGCTGCGCCGAATCCCCCGGGTTCAGCCGGAGCCGGAACAATACGATCCTGCTGATTTTTCGCTTTAAAATAAGCTGTGTTGCCGGAAATCCTGTGATTTTCGGCAATTTCTATTTTTTTTGAAAAAAACCTTGAAGAATCAGGCTGATGATAGTAAAATAAAGAGGTTAATATGCTTTGTACAGATGGTGTGCAACCGAGGGGGGACAAGCGGGATATGCGATTGAAAATCGGGCTGTTCAACGAATCCTTTCCGCCGACCATCGACGGGGTTTCCAATACCGTGTTCAACTATGCGTGGTATTTGCAGAAAAATCACTGTGACTGTACGGTGGTTACGCCGAAATATCCCAACGTGACGGATGATTATCCTTTTCGGGTCTATAGATATCCATCCTTCGATATTTCCAGGCGTTTGGGCTATCGGGTGGGCAATGTGCTGTCTGTCAAAATGTTGCGGGATCTGCGTGCCGAACAGTTTGACCTGATTCATATTCATTCCCCGTTTGCATCGTCGGTGATCGCGTCGGAACTGCAACGGTTTTCTCATAAGGTCCCGGTGGTGTTGACCTATCACACAAAGTTTGATATTGATATCGCCAAACGGGTCAAAAGCGGTGCGATCCGTAAAGTGGCCATGAAATTTTTGAAGCATAATATTCATGCGGCCAGCGAGATTTGGTCGGTGACCGAAGCCGCGGCGGAGAGCATGCGCAATGTGGGTTATCACGGCGATTACATTGTGATGGAAAACGGCACCGATTTTCCAAAGGGCAGCGCGCCGGAGCAATCCGTGGAGCGGATTCGGGCGATGTACAATCTGCAACATTGCGGGTTGACGTTTTTGTTTGTGGGTCGGATGATGTGGTATAAAAATACCCGTCTGATTTTTGATGCGCTGCAGCTGTTGAAACCGGAACTGGCTTTTAAACTGGTGCTGGTAGGCGACGGCGCTGATCGAGCGGCGATGGAGCAGTATGTGCGGCAGATCGGGCTGGCGGATCGTGTAGAGTTTGCCGGGGCGGTCAACGACCGGGAGCAGGTTCGGGCCTTTTTTTCGGCAGCCGATCTGTTTTTGTTTCCGTCTACCTATGATACTTCCGGGCTGGTGGTCAAAGAGGCTGCCGCCTGCGCGTTGCCCAGCGTACTGGTGCAGGGCAGCTGTGCGGCGGAGGGCGTGACCGACGGCGTTTCCGGCTTTTTATGTGCGGAAAATGCCGCTGCGCTGGCGAAGACGATTCGCCAGGCTGCGGCAGACCGGCAAAAACTGCAAACGGTTGGCCATACCGCGCAGCAAACGGTTTATCTGTCCTGGGAGGATGCGGTGGCAAAAGCCTATGACCGTTATGAATATCTTGTATGCCATTGGCAGACACCTCTGCCATATCAGAAAAGGAGTATGAATCCATGAGCAATATGCAACTGCAGCCGGCAAAGCCCGGCGATACCGTAGCGGTGATGCAGACCTCAATGGGGACGATCACAATTCGTCTTTTCCCTGAATATGCGCCCAAAACGGTGGAAAACTTTGTAACGTTGGCAAAGCAGGGTTATTATAACGGCGTTCTGTTTCATCGGGTGATTCGGGATTTTATGATCCAGGGCGGCGATCCCACCGGAACGGGTATGGGTGGTGAAAGCTGCTTCGGGCATCCGTTTGAAGATGAATGCTGTGTGGAACTGCGCAACTACCGGGGCGCATTATCCATGGCAAACGCCGGGCCGAATACCAACGGTAG
>CALWVC010000001.1 GCA_944384865.1 uncultured Clostridia bacterium | reverse complement strand
AGCGTCCCCGCAAACTGCGCTATACTCATGTACGGTGGGATACTCACCAGAAGATGGATGTGGTCTGGGCACGCCTCTCCTTCGATGATCTCTACTCTCATCTCCTTGCATTGCTTTTTGATGATTTCTATGATATCTCTGCGTATCGCCTTATAAATCACCTTTCGACGGTACTTCGGTGCAAATACCACGTGATATTCGCACCGATAGCTGGAGTGCGCCGTGTTCTTTACTTCATTTTTCACCTGCGTAAAAACCTCCTTGCTCTTTCATGATGCGGCTGCCAAACCATCTTGATTGTAGCATGGAGGTTTTTTTGCCAAGGCTTTTTTATTTACCCCTGGTAGAACCAGGGGTTTTGTCATGCTTAAGCGACAAAAATCACACCCCAAAAGCTATGCTTTTGGGGTGTGATACCTCAAATCGGTTTTATCGAATCCTAAAGGTTCATCAGACTGATAGCACTGGAGATATCTTTTTCCAACGCCAGCATTCCATATTTATCTACGTCGTTTTTGTTTTTCTCACCGTGCGTCAGACAGCCCGCTCCGCCAATACAGCCGCCGACACAGGCCATTCCCTCAATAAAATTGTTCGGCAGCGCATTTTTGGATGCACGCAACAACGCCATCCGGCAGGCTTCAATCCCATCGCAGGCAATCGGCTTGTAATCGAAATCCGCAAGATCTCGTTCTTTGAGACCCTGTTGAACTGCATCGGTCAAACCGCCGCTGCGGGCGAAGATCCGACCATAATAAGAGGCGTTGTTTAAGACGTCCTCCCCAAGCTTGGTGATATCAATATCCCGGCTGTCATACAGCGCCTGCAATTCTTCAAAGGTCATCACGCTGTCAATATAAGGCCGCACCTGTTCTTTCTGAAATTCCATCTTCTTGGCAGTACACGGTCCGATAAACACAATTTTTGAGGTTGGATCGGTCTTTTTGATATACCGTGCAATGGTCGCCGCCGGAGACAGATTGTGAGAAATATGCTCTTTGAGCTGCGGGAACTGTTTTTCGATATAATCCACAAACGCCGGACAGCAGGAGCTGGTCAAAAAGCCTTTCTCAGCCAGCTCTTTACACTCCTCGTACGCCACCATATCCGCGCCCAACGCCGCCTCTACAATGTGGTAAAAACCAAGTTCCTTGATGCCAGACAAAGCCTGACCCAGCGTCGCATAGGTAAACTGCGAAGCGATTGCCGGCGCAACCACCGCATAGACTTTATATTTCGTATTGTTTTCGCTCTTTTTCAACAAGTCAATAATATCAATGATGAAAGACTTATCCATGATCGCGCCAAACGGGCACTGATATACACAGGCGCCGCAGGCAATACATTTGTTGTTATCAATCAATGCCGCCTTGTTTTCGTCCATGCTGATGGCATGCACTTTACAGGCGTTTTGACAGGGACGTTTCCGATTGGTGATCGCGCTGTACGGACACACCTTGGCGCACTGCCCACACTCTACACATTTCGACTTATCAATATGCGCTTTCTGATGTTCGTCAAAAGTAATTGCGCCCCGTTTGCAAACATCTTCACAACGGTGGGCAATACAGCCGCGGCAGTCTTCCGTCACGCTGTATCCATCCACCGGGCACTCGTCGCAGGCAATATCGATGACTTCAATGACATTGGGATTCGACTGATCGCCTCCCAACGCCAATTTGATCCGCTCGGTCACGATTGCACGCTCTTTATAGACACAGCAGCGCATGGTCGCCGTATCGGTCGGCACGATAATTTTCGGAATATCCGGCATTTTTTCAAGAAGCTGATCCTGCCACGCGACCCGCGCAACCTCCCGAAGCACCTTATATTTTAGATGTTGAACCTTAGTATCAAATTTTCTCATTTGCGAACCTTCCTTTTGCAAAACCCTACCCTAAAAATAACTGACCTTAACCTGCTTGCCCATATTTTTTAGGCATTCTACCAATTCTTCTACCAATTGCATTTTGATATTAAATGTAATAGGCAGATCCGGATTCTGATGCGCCGGATTAATCGCCCGACCCACAAAAAAATTGATATCTGTCGCTTCCTCAAACAACAAACGCGCAATCAGCGACGCGCCGTCTTTTTTATAGCTCCACTGCGTGTATTGTTCGTTATCAGCCAGATAATTTTTCGCATATTCTAATACCCGGCTCATTGTAATCACGCCTTCGGTTACCAGATCTACCCCCTCAATCTTTGCCGTCGGCGGAATTTCAGGATCTACATACGAAATACTGGTTTTCAGCGGCTTATGTAAAAACTCCGCTGCCAGCGTAGAAGTGGTGCCGCCGCAGACGATATGCTTGCCTTCCTTACCAAAAAACAGCGAAAACATTTTGTTTACATCGCCACGATCCGCCGGCGGCCCGATCAACAGATTCATCGGCACCCGCCGGCGCAGTTTGACCGAACAAACCGTCGTATCGTCGCCAGGCTTTCCGCCATACAATCGAACACATTCATCCAACAGCATCGTAGACAATGTTTTCGCCGTAAAGCCCGGATCATAGATCGTTTCCATAAATGAAATAATATTCTCCCGCTGCCAGCCGAAATTCAGCGCATCCCCAATTCCTGCATGAATCGCGCCATCGCTGGTGGCAATAAACACATCGTTTTCCTCCAGTGATAACCTGGATTTATAAATGGTTTTGCCGTCAATCTCAAGGACAGTCTTCGAAAATTCCACATGCTTGCCGCCCCGGAGCAAAATCACCTGCGGATTATCATATTGAATGATCTCCGCTTCCGCGCCATTGGTAATCCGCATAATCGTAAACGTCGAATAAGCAACATGACGCTCGGAGCAAATCGGCAATGTTGCCGCGATGGTAGACACACAATCCTCCAGGCTCATGGAATTGGCCATCATGGTCGAAATGATCTTAGAGGTCAGCGTCGATAAGATATTTGCCTTTACGCCGCTGCCCATACCGTCTGCCAATACCACAACAATCGAATCATCATCCGGTTTGACTGTCTCGATATGATCGCCGCAAAGCTGTTCCCCATATTTATTGACACTCAGATAGCCAACGTCGGTACACAGATTATTCATCAGACAGCGACTCCTTCAGCTTGGTCAGCGCAATTTTCGTCTCTGCCGTGGTCTCTCCCAGCAGCGAGGCAATCTCCTGCACTACCCGCATCTGCTTTTCTACAACTTTGTCGGTAATTTCAATCGTCTGCCTGCTGAGCTTCTCTTTGCTCTCCCGCTCAGCTTCCTCATCCGTTACATCCCGCAAAATACACATCAAGATCCGATAGTTTTTATCATAAATTACCGTTTCTTCGACATATTTTTTATATTCCGCCAGATACATCCGCTTATCGTGAATGTTGTGGCCGCTCTCCAATACTTCAAAGAAATCCTTCGGCTCCAGCACCCGGACAACCTGCTCACCCAGAACATCCGATGCCGAACGTACATTCAGAATCTTCATCGCAGCCCGGTTAATCTGCTGCACCTCCAGCGCCTCATTCAACACAATGATGCCATTCGGCGTATTTTTAATGATATTATCTGAGAAGGACTCCGCCTTCTCTTTTAAAAATGGCAGGCACATGGAAATATTGGCCTTGCCCTGACATACTGCAATTGCTTTTTCCCGGCAGGTATTATAACCGCAGGTTCCGCAATTGAGCTCATCCTCCGGCTTTTCCTTGCCCATTTTCTTCAGAACCGCTTCAATCTCCAGCTTTCCGGGCATCTGCTTATGTACGCCGATATACGGTTGTTCATAAACCAGCATCTGTTCGTCCAACGGCGCAATTTCAAACTGCTCCGGTCCCGCAGCATGCTCTACTGCAATAAAATCCGCTACCGGCGTATGCCGGTATTTCTCCATCACCGGGCCGCCGATACAGCTGCCTACGCAGGCGGACATTTCAATAAAACAGTTTTTAATCGTCCCCCTGGCAATATCCTGCAACACCTGCACACAGTTATCGATTCCGTCAATGCTCATATAGGTATAATTCGGCGCGTCACACTGCATCGTTTTTAAAATGCCGCCGGTAGTGGGAAACAGCCGCGCTTTGGTTTTGGTAATATCCTCGGGGATTTGCTCAAACTCCACGCCCTGCTCCTGCATCCAGCCCGTCAGTTCCTCAAAGGTCAGTACACAGTCCACCCATTCCGGATATTGTTCTGCCTCAGCCTTTTTGGAAATACACGGCCCGATAAACACCGTTTTCGCATCGGGATATTGCTGTTTGACCGCCAGACAATCCGCCGCCATCGGCGACACAACCTTCGCCAGATACGGCAACGCATCCGGATAATGTTTCCGAATCAGCAGATTGACAGTATGACAGCAGGAAGATATGATCGGGCTTCCGTCTCCACCGGCCACCAGCTTTTCATATTCGGTTTTGACATAGGTCGCGCCAACCGCTGTTTCATCCGCAGCAAAAAAGCCGAGCTGCTGCAGCGCCTTCTGCATCGCCGGCATCGAAACGCCTTTATAATTGGCAACAAAAGACGGCGCAATGCTGGCAATCACCTTCGGATACTTTGCAATCAGCTCTTTAGCCTTCTGCACATCGTTGCGAATCTGCTTGGCATCCTGTGGACATACTACATAGCAATGCCCGCACAAAATACATTCGTCGTCAATGATATGCGCGCGATCATCTGTAAACGCAATGGATTTGACCGAGCAGTGCCGAATGCATTTATAGCAGTTTTTACAGTTGGATTTTTTCAGCTGGATAAATTCAGACATCATCAGGCCTCCTGTATAGTTTCAGAACGCTTGCTGCCGGCCTTAGCCATAAAGCGCGCAGCATCTACGACAAAACGTTCATGGGTTCCCTGTCCGATCAGTCCTTTTTCATCGAATGCAGATACGCTAAACAACAATTTTCTGCCATCGATCTGCAGCAATTCACTTTCTGCTGTAACATGCATATCTATCGGCGTCGCCGACAAATGCTGAATCTGTATCGCCGTGCCTACCGTGGTCTGTCCTTCGTCCAGACAGAGCGAAACGCTCTGCGCCGCCGCCTGTTCCATTAACGCAACCATGGCAGGGGTCGCCAGAACCTCCAGCGACCCGCTGCCCATTGTTTTTGCAGTATTGCCGTCACAAACGGTCAACGTTGCCTGCCCTTTTATGCCGGGTTGCAACATCGTTTGATCCATCCTTTCTTCCGAAACGGATTATCATGATTGAAACGCCGGCAATACATGATTGTGAAAGAATTCTTCGGTATTATCCGGCTGCACCGAAAAAAGCTGTTCATCCACTGTGACACAAACGCCGTTCACGCAATTCCCTATACAGAATTTCCCAGAAAGTTCAATCTGATCTTTCAGGTTATATTGTGCGATCAGCTGCTGTAGTTGTTCCACCACCTGCCGTGAACCCTTCAAATGGCAGGAGCTTCCGATACATACCGTAATGTTCATTACTGAAGAAGCCTCCTTTTATTCGTAGTCAGCAATATCCGCCCAGCGCATCAGAAATTCCTTTTCTTCGGGTTTCCCCTTCACCAACTGAGACGCTGCTACAATCGGCAGCCACTGCTGCACATACTGCTTCGCCGTATCGCTTTTCTTGCAGAACAGATCCAGATATTGATTCGCCAGATCTTCATTCCCCGACAGGCAGAACAACAGATACGTTCTGGCCGCGTCGGCAGATGCGTTGCCCTGCGTGGCATGTGACCAGTCGATGATATAGGGAGTATTGTTTTCAGAAATAATGATATTGCTGGGGTTGAAATCGCCGTGGCAAACCTTATTGTGTTTGGGCATGCCCTCCAGACGGGCGTGTAGTTCATACCGGGTCGTGGCATCCAACGCAGATTCGCTGATCTTGCGGTTCATCTTATCCTTCAACTTGTTCAGCAGTGGCGCTTTTTTGCTGTGCATCTCCAATTGCAGATCCACCAGCAATTCAATATATTCATCTGTCTTCTGCGGATTTTCCTCCATCAGCTGCGCCAGCGTTTTGCCGCTGATATACTCCGAAACGATCGCCCATTTTCCGTCTATTTTTGTGACCTCGATGATTTTCGGAATATGCAGGCCGGTTTCCTCAACCCGCGCCTGGTTCAGCGCCTCATTCAGCACATCAGCTTTGGAGAAATCCTCATCAAATACCTTAACGACCTTGTCGCCGTCCCGATAAATGGTCTTGGACGTTCTGACCGCGATAACCTTCAAATTTTTCATGATCCGTTCCTCCCTTATTTACCGTAATATGCGTTCAAATACATCTGTTTGATCTCGCTCATCAGCGGATACCGGGGATTGGCGCCGGTGCATTGGTCATCGAACGCCTGCTCCACCATATCATCCAGCCTGTCAAGGAAGTCTTTTTCATCAATGCCATACTCTTTAATGGTCTTTTTGATGCCTACTTTTTCTTTCAGTTCGTCAATCGCCTTAATCAGATTTTCCAGCTTCTCATGGTCGTCTTTGCCCTTGATCTTCAGATAATCCGCCACCTCGGCATAACGCTCCAGCGTCTTCGGATGATCATACTGTGGGAAGGTTCCCATTTTTGCAGGTGTTTCGCTGGCGTTGAACCGCAGCACCTCGTCGATCATCAGCGCGTTGGCGATACCGTGCGGCAGATGATGAAACGCCCCCAGTTTATGCGCCATAGAATGACAAACGCCCAGAAATGCGTTGGCAAACGCCATACCCGCCATCGTAGAAGCGTTGGCCATTTTTTCCCTGGCCACCGGATCGTTCGGACCATTATCATAGCAGCGCGGCAGATATTCAAAAATCAACTTGGCAGCCTTCAGCGCCAGGCCGTCGGTATAATCGGTCGCCAGCATCGCGGCATATGCTTCCAGCGCATGTGTCAGCGCGTCAATACCCGAAGCAGAAGTCAGGCCCTTGGGCTGATTCATCATCAGATCCGCATCGATAATCGCCATATTCGGCATCAGTTCATAATCTGCCAGCGGATATTTGGTGCCTGTGGTTTCGTCGGTAATAACTGCAAAAGGCGTTACCTCGGATCCGGTACCGGAAGAAGTGGGCACAGCGATAAAATAGGCCTTTTCTCCCATTTTCGGGAAGGTATATACCCGCTTGCGGATATCCATAAACCGCATCGCCAGATCCAGGAAATTTACTTCCGGATGCTCATACAATACCCACATGATTTTACCCGCATCCATCGCAGAACCGCCGCCGACAGCGATAATGCAGTCCGGCTCAAAAGCGACCATCGCCTTGGTTCCCTCTTTGGCACAGGCCAGCGTCGGATCCGGTGCAACATTAAAGAATGTAGTGTGCACAATCCCCATCTCGTCCAGCTTGTCGGTAATGCCTTTGGTATAACCGTTTTTATACAGGAATTCGTCAGTAACAATGAATACCTTTTTCTTATTCATTACGTGTTTGAGCTCATCCAGCGCTACCGGCAGGCAGCCCTTCTTCATATATACCTTTTGCGGCGCTCTGAACCACAGCATATTCTCTCTCCTCTCGGCGACGGTTTTGATGTTCAGCAGATGTTTGACGCCCACATTCTCTGAAACGGAGTTACCACCCCAAGAACCGCAGCCCAGTGTCAGAGAAGGAGCAAGCTTAAAGTTATATAAATCGCCAATACCGCCCTGAGAGGAAGGTGTATTTACAAGAATCCGGCAGGTTTTCATCCGTTCGCCGAATTTTTTAATTTTTTCCCGTTCGGTTACCGCGTCCAAATACACAGAAGAGGTATGCCCGTAGCCGCCGTCTGCAATCAGATGTTCAGCCTTATCCATCGCATCGTCAAAGCTCTTGGCCTTATACATTGCCAAAACCGGAGACAGCTTTTCATGCGCAAACTCTTCAGAAATATCGACGCTTTCCACTTCACCAATCAGAATTTTCGTATCTTCCGGCACCTTGACCCCCGCCAATTCGGCGATCGTCACCGGCTTCTGACCGACGATCTTTGCATTCAGCGCGCCGTTGATGATGATGGTCTTTCTGACCTTGTCGATCTCATCTTTTTTCAGGAAATAACAGCCTCTGTCGGCAAATTCCTTTTTCACCTTGTTATAGATTTTATCCAGAACAATCACCGACTGTTCAGACGCACAGATCATACCGTTGTCAAAGGTCTTGGAATGAATGATGGAGTTGACCGCCAGTAAAATATCTGCTGTATCGTCAATAATCGCCGGCGTATTGCCCGCGCCGACGCCCAGCGCCGGCTTACCGCTGGAATAAGCGGCTTTAACCATACCGGGGCCGCCGGTTGCCAAAATGATATCCGCTTCTTTCATAACCAGATTGGTCAAATCCAGGCTGGGGACATCGATCCAGCCGATAATGCCCGCAGGCGCGCCGGCTTTAACCGCCGCCTCCAAAACCACCTTCGCGGCGGCAATGGTGCTCTTTTTCGCTCTGGGATGCGGGCTGATAATAATCGCGTTGCGGGTCTTCAGCGCAATCAGCGTTTTGAAGATCGCCGTAGAAGTCGGGTTGGTGGTCGGAATAACTGCGGCGATCACGCCGATCGGCTCCGCTACTTTTGTAGTTCCGAAGGCCTGATCCTGCTCGATCACCCCGCAGGTTTTGGTATCCTTATATTTGTTATAAATATATTCGGATGCATAATGGTTTTTGATGACCTTATCCTCCACCACGCCCATGCCGGTTTCCTCAACCGCCATCTTTGCCAACGGGATCCGCTGTTTATTGGCCGCCATAGCAGCCTCAAAAAAGATTTTGTCCACCTGCTCCTGCGTATAGGTAGCAAAAACCTTCTGCGCCTCTTTCAGCTTTGCAAGCGCAGCTTCCAGCTTTTCAACGCTGTCTACGATCTCATACTTGTTTTGATCCTGCATACTTCATTACGCTCCTTTATTGGTATAAAGTTCACTAGCAACAGCAGCCCGCGGATACCCATCAATATTATCCGCCTCTGTGTTTGTTAAAATTTTAACATACATCTATTTCAATGTCAACACCCCAGTTTATTTTTATAAAAAAAAGATAAAAACAGCAGAAAAACTCCGCTGTTTTTATCACAAATCCTCAATCAGACGCAATAACTGCTCCGGACGCTGCAATACATATGCGGCGCCGTTTTCCAAAAGCTCCTGTTTTGTGCGAAATCCCCACAAAGCGCCAACCGCCACAACACCCGCGTTTTGCGCCGTCTGCATATCCACACCGGAGTCGCCCACAAACAGACATTGCTCCGGCGATACGCCCAGTTGCGCCAAAACCAGTTTGGTGCTTTGTGGATCAGGCTTGGTCGGAATACCCTCCTTCTGACCAAAAACCACATCAAAACAATGTTCAAAATAGCGCGATAAAACAATTTGTGCCGCCGCATGCGCCTTATTGGTAATAACCGCCGTATAAATTTGCCGCTGCCTGAGAGCCGTCAGCGTCTCCAAAACACCGTCATACGGCCGGGTTTTATCCAACGCGTGCCGGTTATACCGCTGCATAAACAGCTCCAGCACTTGCTGCACGCACCGTTCATCCCGGCATTGCTCCGGCAACGCCCGCACCGCCAGCATCCGCATGCCGTTTCCCACCATATATTTATATTGCTCTACCGGATGCACCGGATAACCCTGCCGACGCAACGTATCGTTCATCGAATCGGCAAGATCATCCAGCGTATTCAGCAATGTCCCGTCCAGATCAAAAAGAACCGCCTGTATCATTGCAACAACGCTCCATTTCGATACATCCAAACAGCCAATCAGTTTGCTGTTTTCACTTTAACCCACAGATCGGTCATTGTCTGATTGGCCTCCTCCGGCAATGTCAGGAACATCTGTGTATTTGAAAGGTCCGCAGGATAAATCGACTGTGCGATCTCATCGCCATATTCCTGCACAAGATATTCCTTATGCTGCGCCGCCGCCTCGACCTGTGGAGATGAATAAGCAATATATTCGATATTTGCATAAGCAACTTCGGTAGAACACATGAAATTGATAAACTGCTCCGCCTCTTTTTTGTGTTTGGTTCCTTTCGGGATGCACATCGCATCCAAAAACAGATTGGTTCCCTCCTGCGGCACAGTAAAGGTCAAATCTTCATTTTCATCACACATGGTCAGACAATCGCCCACATAATATGGCGCAATATAAGCGTCCTCATTGGGCATCTTCTCCAGAATCTGATCCATTGCATATACCGGTGAGACCGCTGATTGCTTCTGCAACAGTGCCGCTGCCGCTTCCAGTTCTGCGGTATCCTCGGTATTCACCGACTGCCCCAATAAAAATTGTGCAATCCCAAACGCATCGCGCGGATTATCAAACATTAAAATCTGATTTTTATAGGCTTCATCCCATAAAATATTCCAGGAGTTCACCGGCTCTGTCACGTATTTTGTATTATAAATCAATCCGACCCGCCCCCAGGTATAAGGAACCGAGTAAGCCCCTTCCGGGTCATAGGGCGCAATCTCACTGGATTTAAAACGGTCGTCAATCAGCTCGTAATTCGGAATATTGGAAAAATCCAGCTTTTCCAGCATATTCTCCTGAATCATTTTACCGATCATATAATCTGACGGAATAATCACATCGTAGCTTACGCCGCCGGTTTTCATTTTATTATATAACGCCTCGTTGGTTTCATAGGTCGTATAATTGACCTTGATCCCGGTCTGTTTTTCAAATTCAGCGATAACATCCAGCGAGCCGTCTTCCCCGTTCGAAATATATTCTCCCCAGTTAAACACGTTCAACGTTACCTGATCAGGGTTCGCTTCCCCACAGGAAGCCAATGACAGCGGGAATACCGCCAGTAATACGACACTTAAAACCACACTTAATATTTTCTTGCTCATGATGCAAAAGACCTCTCTTTCTTAGGTTCGTTTTTGGAAGAATCCCGCATTTGCCGGATATTCACAATCAACAATAAAATTAATACCGTTGCAAACAGCAGCGCAGACAGCGCGTTGATCTTTGGGCTGATCCGTTTTTTAGTCATCGCATAAATCACCAGCGGCAGCGTCTGAGACGTTGGGCCGGATGTGAAATAACTGATGACAAAGTCGTCCAAAGATAAGGTAAAGGCCATGATACAGCCGGTAATCACGCCCGGCATAATTTCAGGTAAAATCACCTTATACACCGCCTGCAACGGTGTACAGCCCAGATCCAGGGCCGCTTCATAGCTGTGTGGATTCATTTGCCTTAACTTCGGATAAACCGACAGCAGCACATATGGAATATTAAACGTCACATGCGCAATGACCAGCGTCACCATATTCAGCGACGCATCCACACCCAGCTTCTGCAACAGCTGAATCCCAAACACAAACAACAGACTCAGCGATACACCGGTGACGATCTCAGGATTCACCATCGGGATATTGTTGATGGTCATCATCACATTTTTCAACTTGTTGTTCATCGCATGAATCCCAACAGCGGCCGCCGTCCCGATCACCGTTGCCAGCAGCGCGGAAATCACTGCCACGATCGCAGTATTGGCCAATGCATTTAAAATCACATCGTCCCGAAACAGTTCCGCATACCATTTCAACGTAAACCCGGTAAACATCGACCGGCTTTTGGACTCATTAAAGGAAAACACAATCAGAACCACAATCGGCGCATATAAAAACACAAACATCAACACGGTATAGATCCTGGAAAGCAGCTTCATACCAGCGCCACCTCGCTTTCCCGATCGCCGAACACATTCATCACCATCATTGTAATCAACACGATGATCATCAGCACCAGCGACATCGCCGCCCCCAGATTCAGGTTATTGGCGCCGCCGGTAATCTGCAATTCAATGATATCGCCAATCAGCATTGTCCCGCCGCCCAGCAGCTTGGAAATAATAAACGTAGACGCCGCAGGCACAAACACCATCGTGATGCCCGAAATGATCCCCGGAACAGACAGCGGAAGAATCACACGCCGGAACACGCCGAGCCAATTGCAGCCCAGGTCCTGGGCTGCCTCCACCAGGCGGGTATCCAGTTTAACCATCACCGTGTAAATCGGAATAATCATAAACGGCAGAAAATTATAAACCATCCCCAAGACAATGGCGCCGGAGGTGTTAATCATCTGGAGCTTCGGCAGTCCGATCAGCTGTAAAAAACTATTGAATAACCCGTTATTCTCCAAAATCGTCATCCACGCATAGGTCCGCAGCAAAAAATTCATCCACATCGGCATCATACACAGCAACACCAATGTCCGCTGCACATGCGCCTTTGAGCGGGCCATGATCGCCGCCATCGGATAACCGAACAGCAAACAGATCAGCGTGGATACCGCTCCCAACTCGATAGATTCCCAAAAGGTTCCGGCATATTCTTTGACCTGTATCAGATTTTCCAACGTAAAAGCGCCTTCTTTGGTGGTAAATGCAAAATATACCACCATAATCATCGGCACAATCGTAAACACCAGCATCCAGACGATATAAGGAAGAGCCGCCCGTTTTTTCAACGACGATCCCCCTCTCCACCGTCAGTATACACCGGCACATCAGACTTTTTCATGATATGGATATCGTCGGGATAAATCAGCATTCCCACCCGGTCGCCAACCTGTTCAAACTTGGTGGAATGCACCATCCACTTAATTCCGTCGCAGTCCATTATCATTTCATAGTGAACGCCCTTGAAAATACAGCTTTCTACCGTAAAAACCAATTGACCTTTTTCAGGCTCTACAATCTTGATATCCTCCGGCCGAATCACTACATCCACCGGTTCTTCCGGCGCAAAGCCTTTGTCCACACAGTCAAAATCCATGCCGGCAAACCGCACATGATAATCCGACAGCATCACACCGTCTATAATATTGGACTCTCCGATAAAATCTGCAACAAAAGCATTTTGCGGTTCGTTATAAATATCGATCGGCGAGCCGATCTGCTGAATCTTACCATTGTTCATCACCACGATGGTATCCGACATTGACAACGCTTCTTCCTGATCGTGGGTCACATAAACAAAAGTAATCCCCAGACTTTTCTGGATATTTTTCAGTTCCAGCTGCATGCTCTGCCGCAGTTTCAGATCCAACGCCGCCAGCGGTTCGTCCAGCAGCAATACCTTCGGCCGGTTGATCACCGCCCGGGCAATCGCCACCCGCTGCTGCTGCCCGCCGGACAATTTGGAAACATTACGTTTCTCAAATCCCTGTAAATTCACCAGACTCAGCATCTCGCTTACCCGTTGACGAATTTCAGTATTCGGCACCTTATGCACCCGCAGCCCGAACGCTATATTATCATACACATTCAGATGCGGAAACAGCGCATATCGCTGAAAGATGGTATTCACCGGCCGTTTATACGGCGGCACCCCATTGATTTTTTTGCATTCAAAAAGAACATCGCCCGCCTGCGGTTCCACAAACCCTGCAATAATCCGCAGTGTGGTGGTTTTCCCGCAGCCCGATGGCCCAAGCAGCGTGACAAATTCCCGATCTTTAATCGTCAGATTCAGGTTGTCAATGATCCGCTCGCCATCGAACTCTACAACGATGTTCTTCAGACTGATAAGTTCTTCATTTTCCATTTTGCATCCCCCTTTGCGGCAAAAGACCGCGTATAGCCGATGAAACAGCTCTGCGCGAACCCACCCCACGCTAACCGCAGCCCCCGCAAAGAGTTTTTTACAAATCGGAACTGTTCCGACTGCAGCATACGGTTTCACAGAAAAGGCATCGCCGCCCTTTCACGGTTCCTGTTAAGAACTGCGTGTTGTGAAAATATTCAACATCTACGCTGAATATTTGAAAGTTTATTCAGTTTTTTTGAATAAAGGCGTTAGCACAGATGCAAAAATCGTGCACAACTACTATACGTCCAAACAGACGGAATGTCAAGGTTTTTTTCACCATTTTCAGTGTAATTAACAAAAACCTCTATAAAATCTTACTTTAAAGCTGATTTTCACTGTTATTTTCTGTTTTTTGAAGGTCGCACAACATCCCTATCACATTGTAATCCGCGGTATTTTTCCATTTTAATAACAACGGTATATCGCCGCAACAACCCAACGCATTACAATCCGGGGCCGCTGTATATGATCGCATCCTTCACTATTTCTCACGCCACATATCCCGATACGTCCTGGCTGTGATCCCTTCTGATTTTTTAAACAGCTTATTAAAATAACTGCTATCCGCAACGCCGCATATCTCGGCAATCTCGCTGATCCGCAGACTGCTGAAACGCAGCAATTCTTTGGCACGGGTGATCCGCCGCTGAATAACATAAGCGCCGATTGTCGTACCATACCGGCTTTTGAAAGTCCGTTCCAAATGATACTTGCTGATAAAGAACTTTTCCGACAGCATATCCAGCGTAATATCCTCTCCAAACCACTGGTCGATGTAATTTTTGACTTCCTCTATTTTACCATGAGAAAAATTTTTCTGCAACATCTTTTCCCGGCGGCACAAAAAAACATCGGCCAAAAGTGCATACAACTGATAGGAACAGGCCAGTTCGCCGTCGAAATCATTCTGTGCCGCGGTCTGCAACATCTCCTGCAGACGAGTAACAAACACCTGGGTATTGTGCAAATGCAATATGGGCGCGGAAAAACATCTTTGAAATTCTTCATAATACTGCCGAATATGCGCGCCGTTAAAGTGCACCCATGCCAGTTCCCACAACTGTGACGAATCGCTTTCATGGTAATAGGCATTGTGACAGTCGATAAACGCTGCATCGCCTGCAGAGATATGATATACCCGACCGTTGTAGCAAAGCGTTCCCTTTCCGGAACGCACAACAAAAAATAAAAAAGAATCCAAAAACGATCGGGCGTTACGATGGGCTTTCGCGCATTGCAGCATCCCAATCTCCTGCACATAAGCCAGATTCTGACGTGCAAACTGGCTCGGCGTACACAAAACCCGCTTAGAAGTATTAAAATCCTCTAAAGGATCATCTTCGAAAAAATGAAAACACTTATTTATACGCTCCATAAAAACAATCATCCTTCTCTCCATCTATGACCAAACACAGTAAATTTCCACGCAAATCCTAAAACAATATACGATCCATCCAGCCGCACTATTATAGCAACATAATACTACTTTTCGGCAATTTTTTCAATATATTTTTTGAAAACCTTGCAGTATACTAAAAACATAAAATTTGAAAAGAATCATTTAATATTCTAAAAACAATTGGTAACAGCTTTTATATTTTAATTCATGCTTACGAGTAAGCAGGTTGCCGAATCCTGTCTTATGAGCCCTCTATACAAAGAGCGTGCGTTCCACCACCGATGGATCGCACGCTCTTTGGTTTTGCAAATCTGAAAATTTACGCAGGCAAGGCTCGATCCATATATCTCATAAAATCTGCTGCTCCAGATATTTAGCCACACCATCCTGCACATTGCTGCCAATCACCACATCGGCGCAAGCCTGCACCTGCGGACAGGCGTTGCCGACAGCCACCGCTACATCTGCCGCCTGTAACATTTCAATATCGTTTAACTGATCGCCAAACGCCACCAGCCGATCAGCACCCAGTCGCCGCTTGAGTTCTAATGCCCTGGCCGCCTTGCTGCCGGCCGCATAATGACATTCGAGCATCCACTGCCCGGTATAAACATCCAGATAAAGTTCACAATGCACATTCGGGATAGCAGATGCCTTCTCATAAATTTTTTGCATAACAGACTGTTCGCCTGCTCCATTGACATAGATCGGCCGCTGATAACGATATGTACCGCCCACTTCAAAGGAGGAATATTTTTTCCGGCGTTCCTGATAAAAAGCCTGATCCTGCGCATTGAGCAGTTTCCGAACCTGCACCGAAATTTTTCCACTATAGCCACCGGGAACTCGGGCTCCTTCAAAAGAAAACAAAAAAGGCGGCCGGCCGCAGCTTTCAAATGCATCTACCAACTGCCGGGCGGTATCCGGCGACAACGCAGCATAATCCAGAACCGCCTCGGTTTTCGGGTTGCACAGCAGTACACCGTTCATATAAATGCCGGGAAGCGATAGATTCAGCGCGTCTAATATGCCTCTGGCCGATAAAATCGAACGGGCGGACGCTACAGTGAACCACAGCCCCTGTTCCATCAGACGATTCATCGTCTGTACCGTATAAACCGATAGCTGCGCATCCGGTTGCAGCAGCGTCCCGTCCAGATCCGATATGTATAACGTTTTTTGCATCAGCCGTCGATTCCGTGATGCAGCTTCGCGGCCTTCAACGTATTTTTCATCAACATTCCAATTGTCATCGGCCCTACGCCACCCGGCACCGGCGTAATGTAGCTTGCTTTCTGACTGACTGTATCAAACTGCACATCGCCGCACAATTTTCCATTCAGACGGTTCATTCCAACGTCGATCACTACCGCGCCGTCTTTTATCATATCTGCTGTCACAAAATTTGCCCGACCGACCGCCGCTACCAGAATATCCGCCGATCGGCAGATTTCCGCCAACTCTTTGGTTCGGCTGTGGCAAATGGTCACCGTACCATTTTGATGCAGCAACAACATTCCCATCGGTTTTCCAACAATATTGGAACGGCCGATTACGACGCAGCGCTTTCCTTCGGCGCTGATCCCATAATGCGCCAGCAGCTCCATCACACCAGCAGGCGTACAGGGCAGAAAATCATAATCACCAATCATAATCTTGCCCACGTTTACCGGGCTAAACGCATCCACATCCTTGGTGCTGTCGATGCGGTCAATCACCACTTTTTCATCCAGATGTTTTGGCAACGGAAGTTGACATAAAATCCCGTTAATATCCGATCTTTCGTTTAACGTATCAATTACTTCTAACAACTGATCCATTGTTGTATCTGCCGGCATCGCATACTCTTCCGAGTAAAAGCCCACATCAGCGCAGGCCTTTTTTTTGTTGTTTACATAAACTCTGGATGCCGGGTCATCACCTACAATAATTACCGCCAGGCCCGGCGTAATACCCCGTTCTTTTAACACAGCCGTCTGCTGCGCTACCTCCTGCCGGACTTTCGCCGATACCAGTTTTCCATCAATGATTGTCGCCATTTGTCTGCTCCTCCTTGCCTTTCTGCCTTTCCGGCTGATCCTGCGGCTGTCCCGCCTGTTTTTGTTTTTGATGTTCCTGTTGCTGCCTGCTGGACGAGGATTCCTCCGCTGCCGCTTCGTCACAGGATGGCTCCGCCGGTAGCTGCGCCTTTAAATCCGCATCCTGCTGCGCTTCCGGATGCACCGATTCCGTGGTTGTGTCCTCCTGCTGAACAGCCGGTTGCACCGCCTCCGGCGGCACGCCATCCTTTTGCTGTTCCTTTCGCTGCTGTTCCAATTCGGCCAGCTGTTCCGCCGACCGAATCTGTTCCTGCTCTGCATCAAACAGCGGCACATAGGTCGCATCGATCTTTTTATTTCGATCGCGCACAAGCCCCATAAGCAACAGTACAATTCCCGCAATAACCATCAACGCCGACAGCAGTTGAGAAACCCGGATATTACTGCTGCCGATATACAGCGAATCAGTACGTAGCCCTTCGATAAAAAAGCGTCCAAAACCATACCAGATCAGATACAGTGTCGCGATTTCACCATTCCATTTGCGTTTTTTCGAAATCAGATGCAAAATCAAAAAGCCCAGCAAACACCAAACCGACTCATATAAAAAGCAGGGATGCACCAGCCCGTCTCCCATTTCCTGCGAGATACGTCCGCCGGTCATGCCAAACCAGTCGCTCCCGGTATATGTACCGTATGCCTCCTGATTTACAAAATTGCCCCAGCGGCCGATGCCCTGCCCGATCAAAAAACCCAGCGCTGCGGCATCCAGCGCTGAAAGAATATTGACCTTGCGCACCTTGCACATCACAGCGCCGACTACGGCAGCGCCGATTACGCCGCCTAAAATCGCCAGTCCGCCGTTATGAATATTGAAAAACTCTGTAATCTGCATGCCTTCAAACAACACATAATACAACCGCGCGCATAAAATCGCTGCCGGCGCAGTTACCAAAATCACATCCAGCATCCGATCCGGGTGAATTCCAAAAGATTTACACCGTTTCATACCATACGCAACGGCCAATAAAAAACCAACGGTGATAATAATTCCATACCAGTAGATCTCCCAGTGAACGCCCGGAATGGTAAAAGCCACCCGGTCAATCGTCACCGTAACACCGAAAATTGTAATCGTATTCTCCATCATCGCGCCTCCTGCTTCCCCCAGACGACAGATAACGCGCTGTTGTTCACATCAAAGATCTCGTCAAACCGCGCGCAAACCTGTTCATAGGTGACCTGTTTGATGCAGTTGTACTGATCAAATACGCCCTCCTGCAAAAAGGCCGCGTTTACCATCGACATGACGGTATCTTCCACATTGTTATAGTTGCTGACATAACCGCCATACATCGATTTTTTAGCGCGTTCAAAAGCAGTTTTGTCTAATCCCTGACTGCGCTGCCGCTCAATTTCCCGGTTGATCGCCTCATAAACACGTTCAGGTTGATTAGACTCTCCCTCAATAATGATACTTGCATATCCATGGCCGATAAAATATTCAGCGCCGAAATTTTCATTGATCAATCCGCTTCCGAACAAATCTTTATACAGCGGCGTATCGTTGCCAAGCAGCATGTTCATCACCAACTCGGTACACACGCGCTGCAATACCGTTTTCTGCGGGCGCTCGCACGCCTCCTTATAACCGATGGCAAACAGCGGTACCGCCACCGGCAACGAGATCTCCGCCCGATTTTTCACAATTTCATATGGCTCCTTTACATCTGCGCGAATAATCTCGACCGGCTCACAGTCTTTCAACAGCTCGTCTGCCAGCGCAAACACCCGCTCTGCCTGCACATTGCCCGCCACGCAAATAAACATATTGTTCAGATTATAAAAGGTATTATAACAGTCGTATAATAACGGCGCATTGATTTTTGCAATAGATTCCACCGTGCCGGCAATATCGATTTTTACCGGGTGCTTATGATACAGTGCTCCCAACAGATTAAACAATACCCGCCAGGGCGCCGAATCATCATACATATTGATTTCCTGACCGATAATCCCCTGCTCCTTTTGCACCGTTTCTTCGGTAAAAAACGGATGCTGCACAAAATCCAGCAAAATCCGGAACGATTCTTCAAAATGAGAAGAACAGGAAAACAGATAGCAGGTCCGGTCAAAAGAAGTAAACGCATTAGCCATCGCACCGGTTTTTGCATAACGCGTAAATGCGTCTCCATCTTCGCTTTCAAACAGCTTATGCTCCAGATAGTGCGCGATTCCCTCCGGAACCGTAATAAAATCTGCGTCTTTATCTGTTTTAAAGGTCGTGTCGATCGACCCATATCGAGTCCCAAAAATCGCATACGCCGACGAATATAAGGGCTTCTCCTGCACATACACCTTCAAGCCCGACTTATGCGTATAAACAGCGCATTGTTCATTTAAATCCTGGTTTTGCACAATTGTTTTCATTACTCCGCCTCCTTTTGAGCCCCGCGCAATTGATATACCGTATCCAATTCCAGCGTTTTTGCCAACTGAATCACCTGCTGTCTGGATACCTTCCATACAGCGTCCGTATACGCTGATAACGTTATATCCGGTGCTTCAAACACCATGTTGCCATACCAGGTATCAATCAGCTCCGGAGAATCCTGCAGCGTGCGCATATAGTCAGCGATCGCCATCTTAGACGCCTGTAACATCTCGTCGGTAAACGCCCCGTCCTGCAACAGCTGGACCTGCTGTGCAATTGCCTGCTGCGCCTGTAAGCTGTTCTGCGGTAAAACACCACTATCGATCAAAACAATATTTTTTTGTGTGTTGGCCCGTGCCGCGCAATAATAACAGAGACTCTGCTTTTCCCGCACATTCTGAAAACACAGCGAATAAGGGCCCCCACCTAACACATCTGTCATAACTCGCGCTATGATCCGATTTTGAAAATCCGACGCCACATCCATACAATACGCCATACAAAGCTTATCCTGCGTCACATCCATCGTCTCTGTCTGCTCTTTCAGCTGCGCGTTTTTGCGATGCGGCGCATATGGCGTGACCGGCAATACCTGTCGCTTAATCCCGGCGAACTGCTGTTGAACCTGCTCATATACAGCCCGCGGCGCTTGTGCTGCCACAATGTTGATCCGCACAAACGCCTGTGCAAGCAGCGTCTGCCAGGCCTGCACCGCCTGCTGGTTGGTCAGCGCCTGTGCATCCTCCAACATACCGTATTTGGGGATGCCATAAGGCTCGCCGGCACATACAATACTCTCTGTCCTGGCAATTGCATAACTGCGCTTTTCATTCAACTCGCTTTGAATATTTTCAATCAGCAGCCGCTTTTCCCGTTCAAAGTCAGCCTGGCGAAACAGACCATCCTCCAGCGGCGGCGCAAACAACATCGACAACAGCATTTCCGCCGCCTGTTTTGAAATCTGCTCCTGCTGCAACGTATATCGGTCATCCAACGCCGAAATTACAAATTTCACCCGCTGCAAATCTCCAAATTTGGAAACACTGCCATATATGGATGCCCCATATAGCTCATGCAGCCGTGCGTTAACCGCAGTAAAATCCGGATATTCCGCAGACGCCCGGGTCAGGATTCCCGTCAGCAGCGCATTTGCCGCAGCTGTTTCCCGCCGCATCGGTACAAAAAATGAAATGCTGATCCGAAACGTTTTGAAATGCTTTGCAGCAATAAAGCATCCCTCAACGCCATCACACAGCGTCTGTATCTTCACCTGATCCATAAATTTCCTCCATCTTTCTGTCATACTGATTTATTATAGCATACCCTATATAAAAAATGCTATCACTTTCTGTCTTTTCAGCGCAAGGAACAGCGCTCAAACATTTAAAAGCGAACATATTATTTCATAATCCATTATACGGCCGCAACAAACTTTTCTGCAGATCCGGTCTGAAAGCGGTCTGTACACGCTACCGCTATACACACATACTCTCATCTGACTCTCCTGAAACAATTATAGCACATTCATACCACTTCAGAAACCGTTTTGACAAAAATTCGCGTGCCGCCAATAACGCGGGCACGCGAATCTTCGCAAAACCGCCGTTATGCGGATGCGTTTTGTTTATGCCGGAGACAGCACTGTTTCACCCGCCTGAAAATCGCGAATGCTTTCAACCAACTGATCAACAACCATATAGTTAATCAGCTCGTCTCCGGCGCCATTCTCCAGATATCGATAATAGCGATCATTATATTTTATAAATTGCAGCGTCTGATCGTCCCAACCATTATTAAAGGTCAGATGTAGCGTCAAATAAGGCTCTCCCGTCACGGCTGGCGGATCTTCCAGATAATCTGCCGCCCGCACCAACGCAATACCGGCATACATATTTTGAAAACTTGCCGTATCCAGCCGTTCTCCATCCAGCGTGACCACGATATTGGTGGTCTCATTGCCATCCTCGTCTGTTTGTTCCTCAGTGGAAATATGATAGACAGTGGTTTGACCATCCAACGTAACCGAAAAAGTATCCACATATTGCGGCTGACTGATAAACAGATTCTCACTGCGAAAATCGTCCAGTGAATAATCTAAAAACGCACAAACGTCTTGAGAAAGCTTATAAATCACCGGGACATCGTTAATGGTACAAGCATAATATCCGTTATCTTTCACGCTTAATCTGGAGACGCGCAGCGTAAACTCCTGATCTTTGATCTTATAATAAACGACCTGACCGGGCTGATCCATCCCATATTCTTGCAGATCGGCTTCTGAATACCGCAGCTTATAAACGCCTGAAGAATCCAACCCGGAGGTAAAAGGCGCTAACAGCATTGTGATTCTGTCATCATTGGCATATCGATTGATCGGACTAGTAATGCGATAACGCAGCAACACTTCAGAGGTTGAATCATAGTCAAAGGTAATCGGCGCCGGATACTTGCTGCCAGAGAGCCGGATTTCATCATACCGAGCCAGCTCTCCGCCGCTGAAATAGATGTCGCTGTCGCTACCGGCTTCCATTTTTTCAATGATCTGCGTATCTACAAAATCCTCTATTGTCTGGGAAAATGAGGTGAAGATATCCGTTGCCACAATATAAATATCCTCTTTTCCGGAAACCTTGCAGTAATAACCGGATCCGTCCGGCGACTGGTTCCCAAGGCTGCAGGTAACGGTTTCACCGTCCTGCAAAGTCGCGCTGGCTGTAACCGCCGGCTTCAACAAGCCGCAGCTTTCCTCCGTCCAGTCCCCGCTCAATTGACTGACCGCCTCCAACGCACAAAAATTGGTCAAAACCAGCGTATTAACATCGGCATCCTGCGGAATATCATCATAATCTTTCAGTTTGAGCTTCGTGACCGTTTCCTCGGTACCGTCTTCATCGGTGTCCTCTGTCGTCTGATACGCCGTCATTGTAAATCCACCGGCAGCATTCTGCACAGCCAGTTCCCGGACATTTGAAGCCTCCAGCGAAATCAACGCAATCGCTTCTGTTTCTGTCGGATCCGCAACATCGGATTCCGGAACCGCCCAGAACACAACCACCAGCGTAATCGCCAACGCCAGCACCAGACACCCCCCGGTAAGAAGCCCGATCAGCTTGCCATATCCGCTTTTCTTGCGCCGCTTGGGCGCATCTTCCGGCTGCGGCGCATTAAAAATCGTAGATTCCTCAATAATCACAGGTGCCGTATCCCGGCGTTTCTCTGACGCTGACCCTGCATCCTGCTGCACAGGCCGCTCTGGCTGTGTATCAGGAACAGACGCAACATCCGCCTGCGAGCCGCCGTCGATATGCAGAGCATCCTGCTGTATATCCGGTTCCTGCGATTCCGGTAGATTTTTATGCTCCTCCATTATCTTCTCTTCCTCCGCACATAGATCACAATCCCGGTTGCCAGAACCACTACTGTGACGCCTACTACAGATACCAGTAAAATCACATTGCCCTGTGATTCTGTCAACGATACCGTATTGACTGTAAGCGCCTTATTTTCAACTGAGAAGGTCGCGCCGGCATCCCGCCGCACCATATTATTTGTCACATTCATCAACATTTGGCCGTTCCCATACGATTCCATATTGATAAACTCCAGGTCATATACACCTGCTACCACACACACGCTAGACTGCAACTGCTCCTGTTCTCCGGTATGATCACCGGTAGAATAGGTGGACAACACCATGGCGTCATAATATTCATACACTGCGTCATCTGCCGGCTGCCAGGTATTGATATCTGCGTCAATCGGCATAATCGTCGAGGTTTCCGACGTCTTCAACAGTTCTGTGACCGTATATTTACCCATTTCCTGAAACAGGGCCGTCACCGGACGCTGCAGCAGGCCATAAACATCCCGGTCAGACAAATTGTCGGTATAAGCGCCGTCTTCGACAGCCACCTCCAGCTTTTGAGAGGTCGCACCATACATCGCCAGAGAATTATCCGTATCCGTCTCATATACAGTGCCGCTGCCGCATTCAATCCCCCATTCCCTGAGCAAAGCGTCCAGATTCGGCGTATTACGCTGATCCGGAGAGGCAAAATACAGCAGATGCTTACCATACGCGCCGTCATTGACCAAAAATTCGTCGATCTTCTTGATCTCGTCGTCAGTCAGATCAGTCGTCGGCGCTAACATCACCAGAATATCAGTATCCTCCGGGATGTTTGAGGCCGTCAGATTCTGAATCGTCTGACATAAATAGTTCTGACTCTGATAATACTGCTGAAATACCGATACCACCTGCTCGTTGGTATTATAGCCCTCAATAATGGTCATCACATCGGTTTCATCAGAATTAACATAGCTCAGCGCTGAGGTGACCGCTGTTTCAACCATGGAGCCGGAAATATAATAGCTGCCTCCATAATACATATCCATATAAGAGGAGGACGACGACTGGATCTCATACAGATCCTCCAGCCCTAAAATCTTGTATTTTTCATTTTCCGTGCACTCTACAATAATATCTCCATAGACAACACTGTTATTAAACCGGTCTTGATATTCATAAAAAGCCGGCGAAGTGCTGTCTACAAACTGCACAGTAATATTCGAATTCACTTTTGCATAGTTTTTCAGAAGTTCGATAGCCTGTTTAAAATACCGGCCGCCCGTAGGATCCTGACAGTAATAGGTGGACTGCACCAAATTTAGATAAGTTCCTTCAGTATACGCATCTTCCGTGGTGGAAACGGTGATGACTACCGGCTTGTTCAGATTTCTGACATATTCAACGTTTTCTTCTGTAAGCGTATAATCTCCGGAAGCTGTCAAATCCAGATCCAGATTAAACCGTTCTGATACAAAAGACGCCAGAACATTTACGCCCACCACACAAACGATAAAGATAACCACCAGCACGGTAGACAATGTAGAATATTTAAAACCCGGCCGCTTGTAAAACGGGAGCTGATTTGAATCTTTGCTTTTTTTTGATTTACCTTGTCTGTGTTTCTTGTCATGTTTGTGACTTTGATTTTTTCCGGAATCAACAACCTCCTCTTGGCCAGCAGCAACATCCTGTTGGCTAGCAGCAGCCACAGCTGTTGTCTCCTGATTTTCCACAGCGGATTCCGTCGTTTCAGATTCCGTATGCTGTGTAGAGATCTTCTTTTCCTGTTCCATGTCGCGTCCTCCTTTAAGCCCAACGTTTTCTGTCGACAACCCGTACCGTCATAAACAGAAAAACCGCGATCACACTGATAAAAAACGTAATATTGGTCAAATCAAAAATTCCTTGTGTGAAACTCTGATAGCGCGTATAAAAACAAATCCAATCAAAAGCTTCGCTTACTGCCGTAGGAACAGTGATAGAGGTAATCATACTGAATATATCCATAAAGAAATTCATAAACAGTAAAATCAAAGAGATCCCATAAGTCGCAATCGCAGCTACCACCTGGTCCTCAGTCAACGCACTGATAAAAAGGCCAATTGTAATAAGCGCCGCGCTCAAAAACAACATTCCAAGGATATTTCCCAAAAACACTAGCCAGTCAATCGTTGCACCGAAAAACAGATATACAAAATTAAAAACAATTACTTCCACAAAAAACACACAGAAAAACAGCAACGCGGCAAAAAACTTGCCCAACACGATCATACTGATATTAACCGGCGCCGACATCAGCAACTGATCGGTTTTTTGCCGCCGTTCATTGGCCAGCAGCCGCATTGTCAACAGCGGAATAACCACAAACAGTGCAAGCACCATCAAATATAATACATTGGTCATATCTGCCGAACCGTTTTTCAAATACATCGTATAAAAGATTCCAAAGAAAAAGGCCAACACCGTCAACACTGCATACCCCAGCGGAGAGGTAAAATAAGCCTTCAATTCCCGTTTGATAATCGCTTTCATTCCTGCGCCCCCTCCTGTTCATTCTGCTCCTTGCGCCGTTTTAACGACCGTTCCAGCACAGCGGTATCGGTAGTATCATCCGTCAGCCGCAGGAAAATATCCTCCAGCGACATCTGGTTGCTCCGAAGCTGCAGCACCGCCCAGTCTTTGTCGCGCATCAGTTCAAACAGCGGTTTACGGATGTCATAGCCTACAACCGGATCCACCACAAACTCATTGGCATTCTCGCCGTGAGAACGCACATAAGAAACCGATTTCACACCGCTTAACGCCTGAATGGCGTCCATTGCCTTTTTCTTATCCGCTTCTAAAATCAGTGACAGCGAATGATCGTCGGATAAATTCGCCGACAAATGATCCGGCGTATCGTCTGCAATGATCCGTCCCTTGTTGATCACCACAACCCGGTCGCATACCGCCTGCACTTCCGGCAAAATATGTGAACTCAAAATCACCGTATGTGTCTTACCCAGCATTCGGATCAAATTACGGATTTCAATAATCTGTTTCGGATCCAGCCCGACGGTCGGCTCGTCCAAAATCAAAACCCGCGGATTGCCGATCAGCGCCTGTGCAATCCCCACCCGCTGTTTATAGCCTTTGGAAAGATATTTAATCAGCCGGTGATAAACCTCCTGAATCTTAACCAGTCGGCAAATCTCCGCAATATGCGGCCCTTTGGGCATTTTTACCTTTTTCAGATCATATATAAACCCCAGATATTCTCTAACCGTCATATCCGGATACAGCGGCGGCTGCTCCGGCAGATAACCCAGCTTGCGTTTGGCCTCAAAAGGATCGGTCAGCACATCAAACCCATCGATGGTGGTGCTGCCCGCAGTAGCCGACAGACAGCCCGTTAAAATATTCATCGTTGTGGATTTCCCGGCGCCGTTTGGGCCCAGAAACCCTAAAATCTCGCCGTCGTTTACGCTGAACGATATATCGTCTACGGCCAGATGACTGCCATACTTTTTCGTGAGGTTTTTTACCTCGATCATCCATATCCCTCCGTTTTCGGTAATCACCTATTTTATCATAACAAACCCATACGAAAGATTTGTAAACATACTATAAATTTACGATGAATAGGTTCATATATTTTTATATATTACACGATCTGACGCCAGAAATAAAGTATTTTTTTCATAAAAACGAATTCCCCATTGACGATTGTAGAAAAACATGCTATAATACGGCTGTACAACATACAGAGTAGAGTTGTGTGCGTTAAGTGTTCTGCGAACGGGGAGTTGTCGCGGAAACGAAAAGATTGATCTTGCGGTACACAATTCGCATCCCGCTGTTAAATAATGACCTGCTTTTCAAAAGCTCCTTATTATTTCAGCGAAAATTTAAATGATAAGGAGTTTTTTGTATGTCTGTTTTTAAAAAAGCATCCGCCTATTCGCCCAAAACCATAAAACAAAAAGTGTTGTTCACCAGCATCTGTATCCTTTACGCCGCTTTTCTGACTGTCGCGTTATTCCTGTTGGAAGCATATACCGGCCTGCTTTCTGACAGCGTGTGGTCGCCTGTAACAGTCATGGCTTTTTTAGTTTTGTTTGTCCCACTGTTTCTAATGGTTGGAAAACTGTCGGCTAAAAACAGACTGACCGTCAACAACCTGGTTTTACTGGCCATGCTGATTGCGGTAAAAATTGTGTTCTCCCGTATGCTTTCCATTCAAACGCCATTTACCAAATTCAGCTTTGCTTTTATTCCGCTGGTGTTTTGCGCCATGCTGCTCGGCCCGGCCGAGTGCATGATCTTAAGCGGCGTTTCTGATTTTTTAGGCGCGATTCTGTTCCCAACCGGGCCATATTTTCCGGGCTATACGCTGACAGCCGTACTAAACGGCGGCATTTACGGCTTTGCTTTCATCAAAAAAGTCAATATTAAAAC